>NZ_JBEYFC010000441.1:0-7459 GCF_040634175.1 Streptomyces sp. NPDC007162 | reverse complement strand
GACGGTCTGCGGGCCGCTGTGGGCATTGAGGTCGGTCGCCGTGTAGCCGGGGTCGACGGCGTTGACGCGGACGTCCTTGAAGGCCGAGATCGACGCGTACACGAAGGCGTGAACCCGGCCGACTCGGCGAGGGCGATGCCGGCCGTGCTGGTCTCGGGTACGTCGATGGCGACCTGGGCGCCGGCCGCCTCGGTGGTGAGGGCCGCGAACAGGGCGTGGGCGTCGGCGGCGGTGTCGGCGAAGAGCGGGCCGATGCGCAGGCTGTCGCGGCCCGGGCGGAGCACGCCGTAGCCGGTGAGGCGGTCGCCGTCGTGGCGGACGAACACCGTGTGGCCGGGGCCGGCCAGCCAGGCGGCGAGGAAGCGCGGGCGGGCGGCGGGGTGACAGGTGCTGTCGTACGCGCTGACGGCCGCCCGGTCGGCGGGGCGGGCGGCGCGGACACCCGCGGAGATCTCCGCGGCCTGGGCGGCGCCGGTGAAACGGATGGTGCGGTAGGCCGGTTGGAAGCCGGACCGGCGGTAGGTGTCCTGCTGGGCCACCACGCCGTCCAGCCCGACGGTGCGGTCGCCCGCGTGGGCCAGCGCGGTCTTCCAGGTGGTGTGGCCGTGGCCCCGGCCGCGCAGGTCGGGGCGGACCAGGTAACAGCCCAGGAAGGCGTAGTGGGCGTCGTAGTTGACGACGGATATGGCCGACACCGGTTCCCCGTCGATACGGCCGAGGAAGAACCCCTCGGGGTCCTGGGCGAAGAAGGCGGGACCGTCGGACAGCCCCGGGTTCCACCCCTCGTCCGCCGCCCAGCCGCTGATCACGGGCCAGTCGTCGAGCGTGGCCTGCGTGACGACGAGGTCCTGGGGGGCCGGAGAGGTCATCGATGCGCTCCCTTGCGTGCGTGGCGGGGTCGAAGAACGCGGCGGCCTGCACCGCGCGCCCGCAGCATCCTTCCCGATCACCGAGCACGGCGCCACGCCGGGATCAGGCCGTCGGCTGCTCAACGGGGCGCTGGGCCAGGCTTGTTGGCGACGGCGCGACGCGCACGACCTCGCCGATCAGGCGCAACCCGCCGCACAGACCTGAACGCCGCTCCGCCTCCGGGCCCGGCCCGGCCGAACCGGCGGACTTCCCTGCCGGCCGCAGCACATGGTCCGGCGCGCCCCGCCGCACGGACGTGGGCACCGCCCGCCGTGCGCGGACTTGGACACCGCCCGCCCTTCAGGTTCGGCCCGGCCGAACCGGCGGATTTCCGTCCCGGCCGCAGCACATGGTCCGGCGCACCCCGCCGCACGGACCTGGTGCCGGCCGCAGCGCACGTTCGGCGTGACCCGCCGCACGGACCTGGGCTGCCCCGCCGCACGGACCTCGTGGCGGCCGCAGCGCACGGGGCGGCGCGACCTGCCGCACGGACGTGGGCACCGCCCGCCGTGCGCGGACTTGGACACCGCCCGCCCATTAGGTTCGGCGCCGCCGAACCGGCGGATTTGCTTGCGGGCGCCGGACGGGGTCCGGCGTTGGGAGTCGGTGAGGGTTCGGGTGGGAGTGGGGCGGCGCTGGCCCCACCGGGTGGGGGGGTGGGGCCCGTCGGTTCGGGTTGGCTCCGGCCGCCTCGGTGTGTCACACGGGGGCGGTCAGCGGGCCCGGTCCGGGCGGAAGCGTCGGTGCAGAGCGGTTCCGGTGAGCAGCAGTGCCGCGGCGGCCGCCGCGGCGGGGCCGGCCAGGTCCGTGCCGGTGTGGGCGAGGGCGGCGTCCGTGACGGGCGGCGCTGCCGGGTGGTGCGGCGCCTTGGGGGCCGGGTGCTTCTTGGGCGGCTCGGGAGCGGGCGGCTGCGCGGCGGGCGGCTCCGGGGTCGTCCTCGGCGGGGTCGGGTGGTCACCGGAGTCGTTCACCGAGGTGTTGCCGAGGGCCGGGTTGAGGACGCCGACCACGTCGACGCTGTTGCCGCTCACGTTCGCCGGGAGGTCGACCGGCAACTGGATGCCGTTGCCCGAGACCACCCCCGGCGAGTCCTGCTCCGTGCCCCGCGCGCTCGCCCCACCGGACGTGGCCGAGCCGCCGGACGCACCGCCGGCCCCGCCGCCCTCGTTCGCGCAGGTGTTGCCGGCCGCCGGATTCAGCAGCCCCACCACGTTCACGGTGTCCCCGCACACGTTCACCGGAACGTGCACCGGCAACTGGATGCCGTTGCCGGAGACCACCCCGGGCGAACCGGCCGCGGTTCCGTCCGCACCCGCGTCGGCCCAGGCCGGGACCGCCACAGCCATCGCCCCTGAGGCGGCGGCGACGGCGATCACACTGTTTCGGGCAACCCGTTTCATAGGTTCCCTGCCTTCCAGACATGATTGCGGGCGCTCGCCCGCATCGGTTAAAACGCAGACGAACCATGTGAGTTATGGCTTATCCACCTTCCACCCCATCGAGTGACATCGATATCGAACCAGCGGCAAAAGTGTGCAAGGGCTCCGAAGCGCACGAGTGGCACGAAGTACGGCGCCCGGCCCGGCCCGCCCGCCCGGAGGCGGGCCCCGCGCAGCCCGCTTATGGTGGACGAAAGCCCTCTGTACCCGGTCCGTCACGGAGCGTCCCTGGAGGCCCCCGATGCCTGCCGTGCCCCGTACCCGGTCCGTCCTTCGGCACTGCGTCGGTGCCGGAGCCGTCACACTGGCCCTGCTCGGCGCGGGGCTGCCCGCGGCCCCGGTCCCGTCGGCGGGCGGCGACCGGCCGGACCTCTCCCGGTTCTACCGGCAGAAGGTCAGGTGGACGGTGTGCAAGGACGAGGACCTGCCCAAGGACATGCAGTGCGCCAAGGTGACCGTCCCCCTCGACTACGCGAAGCCGGGGCACGGCACCCTCGACCTGGCGCTGTCCCGCTACCGGGCCACGGGCAGGTCGCGGGGCTCGGTGCTGCTGAACTTCGGCGGGCCGGGCGGCTCGGGCGTCAGCCAGCTGGGGCTGGCGGGCAAGAAGTTCATGGGCCTCACCAACGGCTATGACGTGGTCGGCTTCGACCCGCGCGGCGTCGGCCGCTCCTCCCCCGTCAGCTGCGGCGACGGCACCGCCGAGGCCCCGGACGAGCACAGCACGGCCGAGCCCCCGGACGTCACCCGGCCGCAGGCCCTGATGAAGCAACTGCAGCAGCTGACGGCCCGGTGCACCAGGAACTCCGGGCCGGTGCTCGCCCACATAGGCACCGTGAACGCAGCCCGCGACCTGGACGTCATCCGCCAGGCGCTCGGCGACAGCAAGCTGAACTACCTGGGTTTCTCCTACGGCACCAAGCTGGGCGCGGTGTACGCGGCTCAGTTCCCGCACAACGTGGGCAGGATGGCGCTGGACGGCGTGGACACGCTGACCGAGTCACTGGCCCAGCAGGGCCTGGCCGGCGCCCAGGGACAGCAGACCGCGCTGGACGACTTCCTCGACTGGTGTGTCACCGACCTCGGATGTCCGTTCGGGCAGGACCGGCGCAAGGCCGGGGAAGCGGTCGTCCGGCTGGTGCGCTCGCTCGACAGGGACCCGGTGCCGTCCGACTTCGGCGCCCCCTTCACCGGCCAGGACCTGGTGGGGGCCATCGGGGAGGGGCTGTACGGCAAGGAGTTGTGGCCGCTGCTCGCTCGGGCGCTGGCCTCGCTGATGGACGACGGGGACACCCGCGGGGTGCAGAACTTCGCGTCCGGCGGCTACGCCGTGCCGCTCGTACGCAAGACGACGGCGGGTGCTCGCCGCGGCGGCGGGCTGGTGGCCGGCTCGGACATCCCCGTGGACAACCTGTCGGCGGCACTGATGGCGATCAACTGCGCCGACGACCCGGACCGGCCGGGCGCCGAACAGCTCATCAAGGACGTCGCCCGGCTGAACCGGCAGTACCAGCAGGCATCCCCGGTCTTCGGCCGGTTCCGGCTGACGCAGCTCATGCTGTGCTACGGCCGGCCGCGCGGCACGTCCTTCATCCGGGATGAGGTGAAGGACGTACCCACGGCGCGGATACTCCTGGTGGGAACCCGTGGTGACCCGGCGACGCCGTACCGCTGGACCATCGAGACGGCGAGGCGCCTGGGTCCGTCGGCCGTGGTGCTGGACAACAGGGGCGACGGCCACACCGGGTACACGTCCTCCAGGTGCGTGCACGGCAAGGTCGACGACTTCCTGCTGTACGGCACGCTGCCGGCCGACGGCAGCTCCTGCCCGGCGGACAGCGACACGAGCGGCGTCGGCTCGTCGGGCTGAGCGCGGGGGCCGTTGCGAGGAGTCCCGGGCGCCTCAGCTGCTTCAGGAGTCTCAGCTGCTTCAGGTGCCTCAGGAGACGAGCTCCGGGTCGTAGAGGTCGAGCCAGTGGGCCAGGTCGAGGATGCGTTCCAGGCCGCGCCGGGCGGCCTGGTCGGACGTTTCGGGTCGGCAGGCGGCCCGGTCCGCCCTCTCGCGGTCGACGAGGTCGAAGACCCGGTGGCCGGGCCGCGCGAGCAGGTCCTTGACCTGCTCCTGGAGGGCGCGGCCGTACTCCGGGTCCTGGGTGGAGGGGTAGGGGCTCTTCACCCGGTCGTAGACGGACTGCGGGAGGACGTCCCGGGTGGCCTCGCGGAGCAGGGTCTTCTCACGGCCGTCGAAGGACTTGAGGGCCCAGGGCGCGTTGTAGACGTACTCGACCAGCCGGTGGTCGCAGAACGGCACCCGGACCTCCAGGCCGACGGCCATGCTCATCCGGTCCTTGCGGTCCAGCAGGGTGCGTACGAAGCGGGTGAGGTGGAGGTGGCTCATCCGGCGCATGCGGTACTCGAAGTCGCTCTCGCCGTCCAGGCGCTGGATGGCGGAGGCGGCGGAGTGGTAGGAGTCGGCGATGTAGGACTCCAGGTCGAGGGACTTGGCCAGGTCCGCGCGCAGGACGTCGGAGTCGTCTCCGAAATGCCGGGTGAACCGGAACAGCCAGGGGAAGGTGTCGGCATTGCGGGCGCCCTCGTCGAAGAACTGCAGGTAGCCGCCGAACACCTCGTCGGCGGACTCCCCGGACAGCGCGACGGTGGACTGGTCGCGGACGGCCTTGAACAGCAGCAGGAGCGAGGCGTCCATGTCGCCGAACCCGGCCGGCAGGTCGCGGGCCCGGATCACCTGTTCGCGCACGGCCGGGTCGGCGAGGCTGCCCGCGTCCAGGACGATGTCCTGGTGGTCGGTGCGGGCGAGGCGCGCCACGTCGTGCACGAAGGGAGTGTCGGGGGTGCCGCGCAGTTCGTCGGCGACGAAGTTCTCGGTCTGGCCCACGAAGTCGACGGCGAAGCTGCGGACCTTCTCGCCCCGGGAGGCGAGCTGCCGGGCGGCGAGCGCCGTCATGGCGGAGGAGTCGAGGCCCCCGGAGAGCAGGGTGCAGCGGGGTACGTCGGCGACCAGCTGGCGGCGCACGATGTCGTCGAGGAGTTCGCGGACGGTCGCAATGGTGGTGTCGCGGTCGTCGGGGTGCGGGCGGGTCTCCAGGCGCCAGTAGGTCCGGGTGCGCAGGCCGCGGCGGTCGACGGTGACGACGGTGCCGGGCTCGACCTCGCGCATGCCGTCCCAGACGGCCTGCCCGGGGGTCTTGACCATGGTGAACAGCTCGCGCAGTCCGGTCAGGGCGACCCGGGGGCGGGCCAGTGGGTTGGCGAGGATCGCCTTGGGTTCGGAGCCGAACAGGACGCCGTCCGGGGTCGGGTACAGGTAGAAGGGCTTGATGCCCATCCGGTCGCGGATCATGACGAGTTCGTCGCGGCGGCCGTCCCAGATGGCGAAGGCGTACATGCCGTTCAGCCGTTCGGCGATCGCGTCGCCCCACTCCACATAGCCGCGCAGGACGACCTCGGTGTCGGAGTCGGTGGTGAACTCGTGTCCCTTGGCGAGGAGTTCGCGGCGCAGTTCGGTGAAGTTGTAGGCCTCGCCCGAGTAGACCATCGCGACCGTGCCGGCCGGGGTGCGGACGGTCATCGGCTGGCGGCCGCCGGGCAGGTCGATGATCGCGAGCCGGCGGTGGCCGAGGGCGGCGGGGCCCTCGCTCCAGGTGCCCCGGTCGTCGGGGCCGCGGCAGGCCATGGTCTCGGTCATCGCATCCAATGCGTGCGTCTCGGTGGTGAGGTCACGGTCGAAGGAGACCCAGCCGGTGATGCCACACATGTGTTACCTCCTGCTGCCGGTCAGCCGGACACCCTGCGCCACCTGCGGCTTCACGACACAGGAGATTGCCCGAGCGAACCACTTGTATTCAGCACCTATATGACGAGCGTGCGCCCGGGTGCCCGGCCGGTCAACCTGGCCGTAACACGGAGCGGCACTCCCGCCCCTCTCTTTCGGCCGCACTTTGCCCGCGCGATGACCGCGGGGCCGCCCCGTACCGGGCCCCGCCCGCCGGGAACCGGCCAAGCGCAAAAAGTTCCCCAAGCGGAACCGGCGCCACGGCTCGCGCCACGGCTCGCGCCGGCCGCCGGTCACGTGGGGCACGTGACGCCGTCGGGGTGCCGCGCTACGCGCCCGGTGTCAGGAACCGGTCGAGCGCCGCCGTCAGTTCGGCGGGCCGCTCCACGGGGAGTTCGTGACCCGCGTCGATGATCCGGACCTCGGCGTCCGGGTAGGCCTTCGCCATCCGCAGCATCTGCCCGACCGGAAGCTGGATGTCGTGGTAGCCGTGCACCATCAGCGTGGGCACGGCGATCTCGCCGACCCGGTCGAGGACGTCGAAGGCCCGCATGGCGCCGTACAGGGTCATCACGACCTCGCGCGGGGTGCCGGCGGACGAGCGGACGTACTCGCGCACCCGCTCACGGGGGAACCCCGGGGCGAAGGCACGCTGGATGTTGGCGGCGACGAACAGCCTGAAGGGAACCAGCGTCGAGGCGGCCATCAGCAGCCCGCGGCCACGGCTGTACGCCATCCGCCCGATGGAGTTGACCAGGACCATCCGCTCGACCCGCGCGGGGTGCGTGAGCGCGAGGGTCTGGCTGATCATGCCGCCCATGGAGTGTCCGACGGGCACGAAACGATCCACCTCCAGGTGGTCGAGGAGGGCCGTGACGTCCTGCGCCAGCTCGGCGATGGTCCGCACCCCGGCACCGGTGCTCTCGCCATGGCCGCGCAGGTCGAGCCGGACCACCCGGCGGCGCCCGGCGAAGTGCTCGGTCTGGTGGTCCCAGCGGTGCCGGTCGGCGGTCCAGCCGTGGATGAGGACCAGGGGGGCGGCGGTGCCGTCCCGGGGGCCCTCGTCGTCGTACGCCAGCACCGCTCCGTCGACTTCGAGCTGCGGCATGGGGGCCTCCTGGGACGCGATCCGGTTACTGCCCGGTACGGTAATGGGCCGCGTGGCACGCCGTCACCGGTGAGCCGGCCTCGACAGGGTGACGAGTGCGCCGGACGGCAGGGCGGACCGGCACGGCGTGCCCAGGATCGCCTTCGTCAACAAGCTGGACCGCGCGGGCGCCGACCTCGACAGAGCCGTCGAGTCGATCCGGGCCCGACT
>NZ_JBEYFC010000440.1:0-7459 GCF_040634175.1 Streptomyces sp. NPDC007162 | reverse complement strand
CCGATCAGACGGTGCGGATGGTCGTGCACACCACCGTCGCGGGGCAGAAGGTGCGGCTGCGGCGGTGCGTGTCGGCCTGGGCACGCGCCGCGCCAACCTGGTGCTCGTACCGCCGGAGACCAAGCCGGTGGAGGACCTCGAACCGCTGTCCGCGATCTCGCTGCGCCGTTTCACCAAGGCGTACCAGTCGGTCGGGCACCTTCCGCTGCCGGTCCCGCTGCGCCGGTTCACCAGCGTGGAGTTCGCCGGTGACGGGGTGGCGGCGCTCGGTCTGCTGCGAGCCATGATCGGCCAGTTGGCGGTGCTGCACTCGCCAGACGAACTGCGCATCGCGCTGCTCACCGACGCGGGGGGCCGTACCGAGTGGGACTGGCTGAAGTGGCTGCCGCACAACGCCCACCCCCACGAGGAGGATGCCGCGGGACCGCTGCGGCTTGTGGCCGACGACCACGACGCGCTGCTGGACCTGCTCGGCCCCGAGATGACCGACCGCCCCGACCACGAGCCCGATGCCACACCGCGGGCGGGGGAGCCGTTCGTGGTGGTGCTGGCGTACCGGGTGCACATCCCGGATACCTCCCGGCTGCTCGGCGCGGGTCTTCGCAACGTGGTGCTGCTCGACGCCACCGGCGCGATGACGGGCGGACCGCAGGTGTTGCGGCTGAACGTGCGGGACGGCCAGGTGGAGTACCCGGCGGGCGAGACCGTGGTGACCGCGGAGGCCGACGCGCTCACCCCCTCGGAAGCCGAGGCCCTGGCGCGCGTCCTCGCCCCCATGCGCACCAGCGGCGGTGTCGACTTCATCGAACAGCCCCTGGAGACCGACTTCGACCTCAGCGCGCTGCTGGGCATCCGCGATCCGCGTTCCTTCGACGTGGCCGCCCTGTGGCGGACACGTGCCCCGCAGAGCGCCCGGCTGCGGGTGCCCATCGGCATCACCGAGGACAACGAGGTACTGGAGCTCGACCTCAAGGAGTCCGCGCAGGCCGGCATGGGACCGCACGGGCTGCTGATCGGCGCGACCGGCTCCGGCAAGAGCGAGCTGGTGCGCACCCTGGTCATCGGCCTGGCGGCGACCCACTCGTCGGACGTGCTGAACTTCGTGCTGGTGGACTTCAAGGGCGGTGCCACCTTCCTGGAGATGGACCGCCTGCCGCACACCTCCGCGGTGATCACCAACCTGGCCGACGAGCTGCACCTGGTCGACCGGATGCGCGACTCGCTGAACGGCGAGATGATGCGCCGTCAGGAACTGCTGCGGGAGAGCGGCTACTCGTCGCTGTTCGAGTACGAGAAGGCCAGGCTCGGCGGTGCCGCGCTCACCCCGCTGCCGTCGCTGGTGATCGTGGTCGACGAGTTCTCCGAACTTCTGGCGAACAAGCCCGAGTTCGTCGAGCTGTTCGTCAGCATCGGACGCCTGGGCCGCTCCCTCGGTGTGCACCTGTTGCTCGCCTCGCAGCGTCTGGACGAAGGGCGTATCCACCGCGTCGAGGGCCACCTGTCGTACCGGATCGCGTTGCGCACGTTCTCTTCCATGGAATCCCGCAGCGTCATCGGCGTGGGCAGCGCCTACGAGCTTCCCTCGGCGCCCGGCAACGGCTACCTGAAGGTCGACACCACCAACCTGGCCCGCTTCAAGGCCGCCTACGTCTCCGGCCCCTGCCCGGTGTCCGTCACCGCCGCTTCCCCCGCCGAGCTGGTGCAGGGCGCCGACGAGGTGGTCGCCTTCAGCATGGAGCAGCGTGCACCCCGCTCGCCGGACGCCCTTCAGGCCGCCGGGGAACCCCTCGCACAGGAGCCGGAGCCCCGTCCTGTCGGGCCCGCCCCCGACGACGAGGAAAGCCTGCTCGAAGTACTGATCGGCCGGTTGGAAGGGGCCGGTCCGCCGGCCCGCCAGGTCTGGCTGCCGCCGCTGGACTCCTCACCCAGCCTCGACCAGATGCTGCCCGGCATCGTCCCGGACGCCCAGCGCGGCATGAGCGCGAACGACTACCCCGCGCTCGGTGGACTGCGGGTGCCGCTGGGCATGGTCGACCGGCCCTTCGAGCAGCTACGGGAGCTGCTGGTCGCCGACCTGTCGGGCGCCGACGGCCACATGGCGATCGCCGGGGCGCCGCAGACCGGCAAGTCCACCATGCTGCGCACCCTGATGCTCTCCCTCGCCCTCACCCACACCCCCGTGGAGGTGCAGTTCTACTGCCTGGACTTCGGCGGCGGCGGTCTGCAGTCCACCGCGGGACTGCCCCACGTCGGCTCCATCGCCACCCGTATGGAACGCGACCGGGTGCAGCGGACCATCGAGGAGCTCACCCAGTTGCTCGAGGTACGCGAGCAGCGCTTCACCAGTTTCGGCCTCGAGTCCATGACCGCCTACCGCGAGCTGCGCCATCGCGGCGAGATCGACGACCCGTACGGTGACGTGTTCCTCGTCGTCGACAACTGGTCCACGCTCAAGCAGGACTTCGAGGAACTCGAGGCGCGCATCGCCGATCTGGCCGCCCGAGGCCTGTCCTTCGGACTGCACGTGGTCGCGTCCGCGGTGCGCTGGTCGGAGATCCGGCCCCGGACCCGTGACCTGTTCGGCACCAAGTTCGAACTACGGCTCGGCGACAGCGTGGAGTCCGAGATCGGCTCGAAGCTCGCCGCGAGCGTCCCCCAGCAGCCGGGCCGCGGCCTGACCAAGTCCGCCAACCACTTCCTGTGCGCCCTGCCACGGCTGGACAGCTCGTCGGGGACCGACAACCTCACCGCCGCGACCAAGGCCGCCGTCGCCGAGATCGACACCTTCTGGACCGGCCGCCCGGCCCCAGGGGTGCGCCTGCTGCCCGCCAAGCTGCCTCTCGACAAACTGCCGGCCCCCGACGGCGACCTGCGGGTCTGCATCGGCTGGGACGAGCAGCGGCTCGCGCCGGTGTGGCACGACTTCCAGGCCACCCCGCACCTGATGGTGTTCGGCGACAGCGAGACCGGCAAGACCAACGTGCTGCGCCTGGCGATCAACGCCATCACGCGCCGCTACCCGCCCGAGCAGGCCCGCATCCTCCTCGCCGACACCCGCCGGGACCTGCTGGGAGATGTGCCGGAGGAATACCGCGTCGGCTTCGCGGTGGACGGCGAGGCGCTCGGCCGGCTCGCAGGCAGCGCCGCGGTGTCGGTCGGCAAGCGTGTTCCCGGCCCCGACATCGCGCCGGAACGCCTTCCGCGACGTGACTGGTGGACCGGGCCCAGGCTTTTCGTCCTCATCGACGACTACGACCTGTACTCCGCCGGCCCCGGCTCGGGCTCCCCGCTCAACGCCCTGGCACCGATGCTGGCCCACTCGGTGAACATCGGTATGCACATGGTGATCTCCCGCTCCACCTCCGGTGCCTCCCGCGCCATGATGGATCCGGTCCTGCGCCGCATCTGGGAACTGGGCAGCCCGGCGTTGCTGCACTCCTACCCCAAGGAGGAAGGCAAGTTCATCGGTGAGGCCAGGCCGCGGACCCTGCCACCGGGCCGCGCGCAACTCGTCACCCGGCGTGGTGTGCGGCTGATGCAGGTCGGATACGCCGGACCGTGAAGGCCGCACCGGACACTCGCCCAAGGCGCCGCACTCCACGCCCTCCAGGAGCACTATGACAACCCCACTATCCGCTCCCCGCATCCCCGGGGCGGCGAGCACCGAGGTGTGCCGCCTGACCATCGCCGGACCGGCCGGCCGCGCCGACCTGGCCGTACCCGTCACCACCCGTGTCTCCGCCCTGCTGCCGGTGCTGATGCGGCATATCCCCACCGATCCGGCCCGCCCGGCCGGCACCTGGGTACTGCAGCGTCTCGGCGAGGCACCGCTGGGGATGGACGCCACGCCGCAGAGCGCGGGCCTGCGCCACGGCGACGTGCTGTATCTGCGCGCCGCCGACGACCCGATGCCGGAGCTGGAGTTCGACGACGTCTCCGACGGCGTCGCGCGCGCCGTCGGCTCGCAGCTCGACCGCTGGCGTCCCGAGCTGACCCGCAGGCTTTTCCTGGCCCTCGCCTGCTTCGTGCTGGCGGTCCTCGCCGCGGCCGTTCCCTGGGCCGCGCACGGGCCTTTGGTGCCGGTGCTGTACGGCGTCAGCGCTGTTGTCCTCGGCGCCGGCTGCGCCCTGGATCAGCGGCGCCCCGCCGACCGCGCGACGGGGGTGATCACCGGGCTCGGCGCGTGTGTGTTCGCCGGGCTGACCGGGCTGACCGCCGTGCACGGCACCGCGGGCCTGTTGTCTCCCCGGCAGCCCGACGTCGTGCTGGGAGCGGGTGCCGCGGTTGTGATGTCCGCCGCCCTGCTGCCGATCCCGAGGCTTCCGCTGGCGGTGACCGGCACCACGCTGCTCACCGCGGCACTGGCGGCCGTCACAGGAAGTCTGGCCGTCATGTCCGGCTGGGACGCCGCCCGCAGCACCAGCACGGTGGCGGTCGTCTTCTTCCTCTTCGGCCACCTCGCACCGAGGGCGTCGCTGCGGCTCGCCCGCCTCCGCGTCCCGCAACTGCCGCGCAACGCCGAGGAACTCCAGGAGGATATCGATCCCCTGCCGGGGCACCTGGTGACGCGGCGCGCCGCGACCGCCGACGCCGCCCTCACGGTGATCAGCGTCTCCACGGGGCTGTTGTGCTCCACCGCGTTCGTCCTGCTGGTCGGTGACCGCGGCTGGATCGACTGGTTGTTCCCGCTGGTCTTCGCCGGCGCGTTGTTGCTGCGCTCGAAGAGCCTGCGCGCGACCTGGCAGCGGATCCCGGCGGCCTTCTGCGGAGCGTTGGGTCTGCTCACCGTGGTGCTGTCGTGGTCGGCGTCGGCATCGTCCGACGCGGCCCGGTGCGCACTGCTGCTCGGCCTGCTGGTAGCGGCCGTGCTGCTGCTGGTCGGCGCGTGGCGGCTGCCCACCGCCCGGCTGCTGCCTGTGTGGGGCCACACCGCCGACATCCTGGAACTGCTGACCGCGCTGGTCCTGCTGCCGCTGCTGCTGCAACTGCTGCACGCCTACGCGTACTTCCGCGTCCTGGTCAGCTGAGGAGAGGACAGCAGTGCAAAGCCGACGCGACCATCTGCACGCCTATCAGTTCGCCACCGGCCGACTGGCCTCGGCACTGGTCTCCGGTGATCCCGGAACCGGTGAGGCCCCGATGCGCCGGTCCGGGCTCGGCGCCGCCTTCGGCGTCATGATCGCCGCCCTGCTGGTCATCGTGGCCGTCGTCTACGGACTGCTCAAGCCGGTCAACACGCACTCCTGGGAGCGGACCGGCGCCCTGATAGTGGAGAAGGAGACCGGTACCCGCTACATCTACGTGAACGGGCAGCTGCACCCCACGGCGAACTACTCCTCCGCACTGCTGGCCCTCGGCGGCACCCCCAGCGTGCAGGACGTATCCCGGGCCCACCTGGCGGACGTGCCCCGTGGCACGCCCCTCGGCATCCCCGGCGCCCCCGACGACATCGCGCAGCCCTCGGCGCTGCTGACCGGCGCGTGGACGGACTGCCTGCACCCCGGCTCCGGGCCCGGTGAGGTGCTGGACTTCGACGCGCGCTCCGCCCGGCCGATGCCGGGCAACGCCCGCGTCCTGATGTCCGGTCCCGACGGCACCCCGTACGTGCTGTGGCAGGGCACCAAGTACCCCATCAGCGGCCGGAGCGCGCTCATTGCCATCGGCCTCGACACCAAGGAGCCCGTCAAGGCTCCTTCCGCCTGGCTGGACGCCCTGCCCACCGGGACGGCCATCGCCCCCGCCGCGATCCCCGGCGCCGGTACCGGATCGCGGACCGTGGCGGGCGGCGCAGCGCAGACCGGACAGGTGTTCCGTACAGCCGTCAGCGGCGACGTCCATTACTACGTCCTCAAGAGCGACGGCATGGCCCCGCTCACCGCCACAGAGGCGGCGCTGATCGCCGCGGCACCGGGCGGGAGCCGGCCGCGGCAGGTCAGTCCCGCGGACATCGCCGCCGTCCAGGCGTCCGCCGACCACTCCCTCCTGCACCGCATCCCCGACCTGCTGGACGGCACCGACGGCACCGCCGACGGCGGCGCGGCGCTGTGTCTGCTGCAGTCGGTGCACGGCTCCCGGCTGAGCACGTCCGTGGTGCGGGAGACCGGGAGGGCCGCGGCCGCGGGTTCGGCGGTCCTCGTCCCGCCGGAGCATGCGGTGCTGGCCACCCCACCGAAGAGCCCGTCGGACCCCAACACGCCCGACCCGTACCTGATCACCGACCAGGGCCTGAAGTACCAGCTCGCCGGCCAGTCCGCGCAGGCGCTCGGATTCGGCAGTGTCCAACCGCGCGTCCTGCCGCAGTCCACGCTGGACCAGATCACCAACGGCCCGCGGCTGAGCCGGGCTCAGGCCGCCCAGGCCGTCCCGGGGGCGAACTGAGATGGCCCGTCCGTCCGGGGAACGTCCCACCCTGCGCGCGGAGTTCGGGCAACGGCTGTCCGCGAAGCTGGCCCGCGCGGCCCTGCGCGGCGGCGGCCCCGCGCTGGAGTCCAGGGATGTCGGCAACGCGCTGCTGGTCCACCCCCGCGGTTTCGTCGACAGCCGGGCTCTGACGTTCACACAGCGCCTGGCCACCGACCCCCAGCACACGCTGGTCGTCCTCGACCTGCCCGCGAGCCCGCAGGACACGGTGTGGGAGAACGTCGCGCGGACACTGGACCGCAGGGGCCACAGCTTCCGGCTGGTCCCCGCCCGTGGCACCCGGGAGGACGTCAAACGCGCCGCGCAGTGGCTCGCCGACCGGCTGGAGCGCATCGTGCTCGCCCCGGACGGCGCAGTGCTCCCCGCGGCGGGCGGCGCGCTGTTCGTCCCCGCCCACCGCGGCCTGGGCTGGCTGCGCTACCGGCCCAACCTGCCGTCGGTGCCGGAGGCCCGGCGCTTTCCCAGGCCGCAGTGGGAGTTCTCCGTCCCCGACCAGCCGCGGCCGACCGGGGCGGGCGGCATGGTCGAGCCGCTGCCCGGCGGGGTGTGGATCCGGGGCACCTGGGAGGACGCGGCGGCCCCCGTCCACCGGCAGCGGCTGGTGGACCTGCTGGCCGCGCACCCTGACGTGCTCGGGGTGGCCATCGGCAGCCCGGGGACGTCCGCCCTGCCGATGGAGGAGATCGCCGCGTTCTGGCACACCCTTGCCCCCGACGTCCGGCGACGGGTGCGGTTCATCCCCTACGGCCCGGTGGCCGTACCCGACGGGGAACCGCTCGGACAGGCCCTCGCCGACCTGCTGGACCAGCGGATCGCCGTGTGCGCCGGTATCCCGGTCCCCGGCGCCGGCGACGAGGTGCCGCAGGTGCGCACCCTCCGGCGCGACGGAACGCTCGGCTGGCGCCCGTACGCCGACGAGTTCGGGTTCACACCGCGTTCGCGCAGCGGTGGCCGGGCCCTGGCACCCGTCCCACTCAACACGCGTGCCCCGGTGAGGGCCCTCCCCGCCGTCGCGCCGGGTGTCTACCAGTACGCGCCC
>NZ_JBEYFC010000439.1:0-7476 GCF_040634175.1 Streptomyces sp. NPDC007162 | reverse complement strand
GGGAGATCGGCGGCCTCGCCCGCGTAACTGGTCAGCCGCACCCCGCTGGGGACGTCCTTGCAGCCGGGACAGTTCGGGTGAGCGACGTGATCAAGGTGCAGCAGGTCGGCTGACAGGGAGCGTTCCACCGCGAGTCGCCCACCTGTCGATCCGTCAGGCCCGCGTCTCGCACGACCACGTCAGAGGACGGACGGCGATGTCAGCGGCTCGTGTCGGCGTCACCTTCGTCATTGGGAGGGCCTCCCTGTCTCCTGCCGCCCGGAGGGGAGCCGTCCCCGTGCTCTTCCAGCAGTTCGAGGAGCGCGGCATCCGCTCTTTTCTGGTCTTCCTTCGTCAGCTCGAGCGGTGCGTTGTTGTACACGGTGTAGCGATCTGGATCGATGATGTTGGCGGCCCTCAAGATGAACGTCAGCAAGGGGCGCCAACCCTTGCGGTGGCCGACCCGCACCTGTATCTGGGCCTTGTAGTCACGGGCCTCCGGGAGGAATCCGGAAAACGGTGCCTCGAACTCGAGGAAGAGCTGTTGCGCTTCTCTGCCGGGCACGACGAACCCCGCCGGCAGCTTCGCCTCCCCGTCTGGCCCGGGTTGGAGCCGGGACGGGGAGGACACCCACAGGAGTGGCAGATGAGAGGCGGGCTCATCAGGGAAGGTCAGGATGAGGTCCTGCACGACGATCGGCTTGGGACCGGTGTTGTGCAGGACGAGAGGCAGTCGTAGGCGTGCCGTGGAACCGTGGACGATCGCCGCGAACGAATGAGGCTCCCACGCCTGCAGGCGTCCCTGTCGGGCGTTGAGCCACCAGAACGACGCGACGGTGAAGAGCAGTGCGC
Organism: Streptomyces sp. NPDC007162; assembly: GCF_040634175.1. NCBI lineage: Bacteria > Bacillati > Actinomycetota > Actinomycetes > Kitasatosporales > Streptomycetaceae > Streptomyces > Streptomyces sp. NPDC007162. The sequence continues at coordinate 6,645 of NZ_JBEYFC010000439.1, read as the reverse complement.
AGGCTGACACCACACTGGCGCCGGTAAGCGATGAGGACGCGATCTCATCCGCCGCGACCATCAGCGGAACCACAGATTCAGTCTGCCAGCCCCGCCGCGGGCTCGCTCACGGGACGAGTGGCCGCCGACAGCCCCCGCAACGGGTCAGAGGCCGGCGAGGAGTACGAGATACCAGGCGACCAGGGCCGCGCACGTCACCGCGGGGAGGAGCCTGGTCAGTCCGTCGCCCTTGCGTACGTGCGTGGTCACGGCACCGGCGAGCAGCATCAGCAGTCCGATGCCGGCCAGGCCGCCGCACAAGGGTACGACCGGGCCGAGGGCCACGCCGATGGCGCCCGCCAGCTCCAGCCCGCCGATGACCCGGTAGGAAGCGGTGGTGAAGCCGGCGTGGGCGGCCAGTTCCGGCATCGGGCCGAGAGCCAGGATCTTGGCCGCGCCCAGCAGGGCGAAGCTCAATGCGGTGAGACAGGTGAGCGAGGCGGACAGGATCACGAGACGCCTTCGGGGGTGTGCGGGCGGCGGGCATGGCGGCGTTCGGCTCCCAGGCCGGCGAAGTAGGCGATCAGGTCGGGGTTGTCGACCGCGGAGGGTTGGAGGACCTGCTCAGCGGGGGCGCCCTGGAGGAGGCGCTTGACCGGGACCTCGAGTTTCTTCCCGGTCTTCGTGTGCGGGATGGCCGGCACGGCGAGGATCTCGTCGGGGACATGGCGGGGGGAGGCGCCGACGCGGATCGCCTCGCGAATCCGGTCGCGCAGGGACTCGTCCAGCTCGATTCCGGCGACGAGGACCACGAAGAGTGGCATCCAGTAACCGCCGTCGGGTTCCTCCGCGCCGATGACCATGGCCTCGGTGATCTCGGGGAGGCGTTCGACGATGTCGTGGATGTCGGCGCTGCCCAGGCGTACGCCGTTGCGGTTGAGGGTGGCGTCGGAGCGGCCGTGGACGATCACCGAGCCGTGACCCGTGACCGTGATCCAGTCGCCGTGCCGCCACACGCCCGGGTAGGCGGTGAAGTAGGTGTCGCGGTAGCGGCTGCCGTCGGGGTCGTTCCAGAAGTACAGCGGCATGGAGGGCATCGGGCGGGTGACGACCAGTTCACCGACCTGGTCGGCGACCGGCCGTCCGGCGCCGTCGTACGCCGCGAGCGCCACACCGAGGTTGGGGGCGGACACCTCGCCTGCCCAGACAGGGGTGATGGGGGCGCTGCCGGCGAAGCCGGAGACGACATCCGTACCGCCGCTGGTGGAGGCCAGCTGGATGCCTGCACCCACGTGGTCGCGGACCCAGTGGTAGGCGGACGCGGGCAGGGCGGAGCCGGTGCTGCCGATGACCCGGATGGCCGTCAGGTCGTGTACGCCGGGTTCGATGCCCAGCTTGGCCATGGCCAGCAGGTACTGGGGACTGGTGCCGAAGATGGTGACCTTGTGGCGGGCCGCCAGCTCCCACAGGACGTCCGGGTGTGCCACCGGCGCGGGACTGCCGTCGTAGGTGAAGGTGGTGGCGCCGGTCAGCAGGGTGGAGACGACCAGGTTCCACATCATCCAGTGGGTGGTGGTGTACCACAGCAGGCGGTCCCCGACGCCCAGGTCGCAGTGCAGGCCGAGGATCTTGAGGTGTTCGAGCAGGACGCCTCCGTGGCCGTGGACGATGCCCTTGGGCAGGCCGGTGGTGCCGGAGGAGAAGACGATCCACAGTGGATGGTCGAAAGGCACCGGCGTGATGGTGAGGTATTCGGTGCGGGTGGCGGCCTCTTCCCAGGGCACTGCCAGGGTGCTGTGCCGGTTCTCGGGCCAGGTGAGGCCCAGGTGATCCACGAGCACTGTGGCCTTCAGGGTGGGAAGGGCCGCGGCGAGGTCGAGCGAGGCTGCGCGGCGGTCGTGCCGCGTGCCGTTGAAGAGATAGCCGTCCGCGGTGACGAGCACCGTGGGTTCGAGCTGGGCGAAGCGGTCGGCTGCGGCCCTGGGGGCGTAGTCCTGGCCGCACACGGACCACACTGCGCCCAGGCTGGCGGTGGCGAGGAAGGCGATGACGGCGTGGGGGGTGTTGGGCAGGTAGCCGACCACCCGGTCGCCCGGCTCGACGCCCAGGTCGCGCAGGGTGGCGGCGACGGAGGCGACCTGGGCGCGCAGCTGCCGGCCCGTGATCTCGTAGGCGGCTCCGGTCTCGTCCAGTGCGGTGATCGCGGGTGCGTCCGGGTGCAGGTTGCGCAGCGCGTGGTGGGCGTAGTTGAGGGTGGCGCCCGGGAACCAGCGGGCGCCGGGCATGGTCTCCTCGGCCAGCACCCGCTCGTACGGGGTGGTGGCGTCGATGTCGAAGTACTCCCACACCGCGGCCCAGAAGCCTTTCAGGTCGGTGACGGACCAGTGGTGCAGGGCCTGGTAGTCGATGGGGTCCTGGATCCCTTCGACGCCCCGGTGCCGGGCGGCCCAGCGGGCGAAGTCCGCGATGCGGCTGCCGGCGGCCGCCTTCGGGTCGGGCGGGAGGAAGGGCTCCGGACAAGGCGTGGAGTGCGGGGCGGTCATGGTGTGGTGTTCCTCGTCAGGGTGCGGGCCGGGCTTCGGCGGGGCGGCGGGCCGTGTGCAGCAGGGGAGCCCAGGCGGCAGCGTCGGTGAAGTCGCCGGTGCCGGTGGGGACGGCATCCAGTACGACGCGGTCGGGGCGCAGCAGGGCGGCGTCGGCCCGGCCGCGTGCCAGCCAGGCGGCCAGGGTGCCGTCGTCGTCCAGGTCGTCGACGTGGATCGTCGGGGCGCCCAGTGCCGTGGCCACTGCCGCCATCTGCGCCGTGGGCGGCACAGCGGTCAGGACGACGAAGGCGTCCCGGACGGCGTCATCGAGGCGCACTCGCCGGCCGTCGTGCCGTATCCAGGGCTGCGGGCAGAAGGTGCCGGCCAGCGCGCGGCCGGCCGGCCTGCGCCGGCGCCGTACCAGGGGGCCGGCGGCCAGAGCGGGGCTGAGGTCACGGCTCACCGCCTGGGTCACGCCGGGGATGCGACAGAGCGTGCCCACGACGGCCCGGCGGAAAGCCGCACCGCGGTCCTGTCCGCCGGTCATGGCCCAGCCGACGGCCACCGCCACGCGGATCACGTGGCGGGCGTGCGGCTTGCGCTCGCGTTCGTAGGTGTCCAGCAGTTCCTCGGGCGCGCCCTGTTGCAGGACCCGGGCGAGTTTCCAGGTGAGGTTGTTGGCGTCGCGCAGGCCGGAGCACAGACCCTGCCCGACGAAGGGCGGAGTCAGGTGGGCGGCGTCGCCCAGCAGGAAGACACGTCCTCGGCGCCACCGGTCGGCGAGACGGGCCTGGAAGGTGTACTGCGCCTGCCGTATCACCTCGAAGTCGTCGCTCTGCGAGGTCGGCAGGTCAACCCAGGGGGCGACCAGCTCGCGCAGGCGCTCCCATCCTTCCGGGCCCTCCAGGTTCTGGTCGTCGGCCAGCCGGAACTCCCAGCGGTAGCGGTCCTCGCTGATGCGCATGAAGGTGGCCGGCCGGGTGGGGCAGCAGATCTGCTCGGCGCCTTCCCAGGTACGCACCGGGCGGCTGGTGCGCACGTCGATGACCCGCCAGCTCTCCTGGAAGTGCAGGTCCTCCCAGGCGGCGCCGATGGCCTCCCGGGTGAGGCTGCCCGCACCGTCGCAGCCGAGGACGGCATCGGCCCACAGGTGCTCCTCCTCGCTGCTGCCGCCGCGCCGGAAGGTGACCCGGAGGGGACCCGTCGGATCGTCGGGTGCGCCGGTGTCCGGCGTGTCGGACTGGGCGACGGACACGACCTCCACCCCACCCCACAGTTCGCACTCCGGGTGGCGTGCCAGGGCGTCCCGCAGCAGGCGTTCCAATTCGGGCTGGTTGAACATGCTCAGTTGCGGGAAGCCGTGGAGTCCGTGCAGGGACCGCGGGAACTCGCTGATCACGCGGCGCCGGGCGTCCAGCAGCCGTAGCCCGGGCGCCGGACGGGCGATGGCGGCGAACTCCTCGTGGACGCCGACGCTCTGCAGGACCCTGCGGATTTCGTCGTCCACGACGACGGCGCGCGGCAGGGGATAGACGTCCCGGTGGCGTTCGAGGAGCAGGCTGCGCACCCCGTGTCGGGCGAGCAGGAGCGCGGCCGTGACTCCCACGGGCCCCGCGCCGATGATCACCACCGGCCTGCGGGATGCGGCGCTCACGTCGCGTCCGCCACAGCGGTCCGCTGCTCGCCCAGGTCGATGTGCCCGTCGGGGGTGGCGATGGTGGCGGTGACGAGGTCACCGTCGCGCAGGTAAAGGGGGTTCTTGGCCTGGCCGTTGAAGAACGCTTTCCATTTCAGCGCGGGCGGCAGCAGGGCGGCGATCTTCTCGACCGGCTTGGGCGGGGCCTTCAGGGCGGTGCCGCCGGGCGTGCCGGTCAGCAGCAGGTCGCCCGGGTCGAGGGTCTGGAAGCGGGCGAGCAGGGTGAGCGCCCGCGCGGGTCGTACGATCATGTCGGCGAGGGTGCGGTCCTGGCGCGGTACGCCGTTGACCGACAGCCGCAGCCGCAGGTTCAGCAAGTGGGCGAAGTCCTCGGGCTCCAGCAGGGCCAGGTACGGCCCGGTCGGGGTGAAGGTCGGGTAGGACTTGCTCTCGTAGAACTGGGTCTTGGTCAGCTGGACGTCGCGGGCGCTGACGTCGTTGGTGAGGACGAGCCCGGCGACGTACGACGGCAGGTCCCGCTCCTCCACGACGGTGCCCACCGGCAGGGGTGCGCCCATGACGAGGCCGAGTTCCACCTCGTAGTCGAGGAAGTTCACGTGCGCGGGGCGGATGATCGTGTCGTGCGGGCCGCTGACCGAGCCGGACGCCTTGCGGAAGAAGGCGGGTGGGATGTCGCCGGTGAAGCCCGAATCCTTGGCGTGGCTGCGGTAGTTGACCATCTGGGCCACCACGCGGCAGGGCGTGGTGACCGGGGGCAGCACCACCAGGTCGGCGACGGGCGTGCCGCTCTCGGTGGAGGCGGCGGCCTCCGGTACGGCGTCGCGGTCGGCGAGCAGTTCGGCGGTGGTGACCGCCTTGGTCTCGATGCGGACGGCGCGCTCGTCCCGGACGGCCCACCAGCCGTCGGGGGTGCGCAGAACGTTGGTGCTCATGAGCTCATCGCTTTCATCAGGCCCAGCAGGCGTGCGGGGTCGAGTTCGTTGGCGTCGCGCAGGGCCGTCATGACCTCGCGCAGCTTGGCCGGGGAGGGGTTCGTGCCCAGGAAGTCACGGGTGACGGGCGGGCCCCACTGGGCCAGGCCGCTCGCCGACATCGGCGCCCAGCCGGGGCCGAGGTCGCAGGAGAACAGGTCGCCGTCGGCGAAGTGCTCCAGCATGAAGCGGTCGGGATCGCGCCAGTAGTCGAAGAGCTGGCTGCCCTGTATGTGCCGGCCGATGCCCCAGCTGCGCTGGTAGCCGCGCTCGGCCAGGTACTCGCCGCCGACGGCGATCGCGTCGAGGTCGGTGACCTGGTAGGCGGAGTGGACGTAGCCGGTACCCGGCCCCAGGTGCAGGGCGAGGGTGTGGTGGTCCACGGGCAGGCTGCCCTGGTCGCAGCGGATGAACGCCATGGTCGGCCCGCGCCCGCGCTGTCCGTCCAGGAACAGGAAGTCGGACACGATCATCCCGAGGGTGTCCAGATACCAGTCCAGGGCCCGCATGAAGACGCGCGTCTCCAGCACCACGTGACCGAGCCGCTGGATGCGCGAGGGCTCGCGGGGCGGTCGCTGGGTGGCGTTCGTACGACGGTGCTCGGTGCCGGTGTTGAGGATCAGCGGCTGCTGCTCGGGCAGCGCGGGCAGCTGCTCGGCGCAGTGCACGACCCGGACCGGGAAGCCCGAGGGATCGAGCAGGGCGACCGCCTGTCCGCCGCCAGGGACGTCGATGTCGCGGACGTCACTGCCGGTCGCCCGGGCCAGCCGGTCCAGATCGGCCCGTTCGGCCGCACGGAACGCCGGCCCGACGAAGCGGGACGCCTGCCCCCGCCGGATGACCATGCACGGTGAGCCCGCGAACGTGCCGCGCAGCCACAGCTCCCGCTCGGTGCGGGCGGCGATCGCGAACCCGAAGTCACGCGCGAACACCTCGGCCCGGTCCAGGTCCGGCTTCTCGAACTCCAGCCAGGCCAGGTCCGGCACCTTGATCACGGGGTTTCGCGCTCGTCCGGGGTGCTCACCGCGCAGGGCGCCCAGCTCGCTGTGGAGATCTTGGTGGGGCGTCTGGCGATCGGCCCTGTTAACGGGGGTGTGGGACATGGTGCCCTCCAAGCAACATTGCTGTAATGAGGAAATCATCAACTTTGCCGTTGCTCATCGTCAATAGAGCAGAACCAAAGAACTGAGAGAATCATCAGTCATGGAGGTGTCATCGCCCTGGTTGTTACACTCGGTCGCATGCCGACGTCAGCCCCACCCCGCAACCGCTTCGAACGGCGCCGCGCCGAGACCCGTCAGGCACTGATCCGTGCGGCCCGGCAGATCCTCGCGGAGACCGGGGACACCAGCGCCAGCATCCAGGCCATCGCCGAGCGCGCGGACGTCGGTTTCGGCTCCTTCTACAACCACTTCGAGTCCAAGACGGAGCTGTTCGACGCCTCCCCGGCCTGGGCGGGCTGCGGCTGCCCAAGGTCACCGGCCCGGCCGACATCCACCATGTCACCGACCGG
>NZ_JBEYFC010000438.1:0-7476 GCF_040634175.1 Streptomyces sp. NPDC007162 | reverse complement strand
GACGACCCGGACGACATGGTCGTCGTGGTGGCTCTGCGAGCCCTGGACGAGCGTGCCCCGTCGCCGTTCCGTGTCGTGGTCGAAGAGGTCGATACCGAGACGTGGACGCACACCCTGCGCGAGGGCGGTTTCGACACGGTCGGTGAGGCCCTGCAGTGGTGCGAGGACCGCCTCATGGGCGAGGCCGGTCCTCTCCCGCCGGTCCGTCCGACGGCCGCCGCCAGCCGCCCGGCCGGAGTGGCGAAGGCCCCTGCCCCGCGACCGCCCGGCCGTTCGCGCTGAGCGCTCGGCCCGACGCCGACGGCGCAACATAGCCGACGATCGCCGGTTAGCCAAACCGGCGATTCTCCGGACTCTTATAGCCGCCGGGACAACCTCCCCGCAGCGCCAATCCACGCAATCCCTATGTCTCTTCGGAGGCTTTTTCCGCATGCGCTCCACCCCAATTCCCAGAACAGGAGTCTTCGCTTTGTCCGACGGCATATCCGATGACGTCAAGGATGTCCTGGGCGTCCTCACCGAACGAATCGAAGCGCGCTTCGGCATGGACATCGCCCGCTTGAAGGCCGCGGTCGCCGCCGCGCCCCTGGCAAATCCTGCCGCCACCGATGTCGTCAAGTGGCATGGCCTCCTCGCAGAGGCCCAGTCCGTGCTCGACCACGCGGAGGACGACCTTCTTGCCGCGCTGGAGACACAGCCCAGTGAGGTCGACGACCCGACGATGGGCCTCGCCCACAGCGTGAACGCGGCCGTCACCACCCGCGACGGCCGGGCCATGGTCGTGCGGTGGCTCCTCGACCCGGACGCTCCGGGGAAGAAGGACCCCGCCGCCGAACGCCTCGCGCGCCCGCGCCCCCGCACCGGGCCGGCGGTGCAGACCAGCGCCCCCCACCGGCCTGCGGGCACACCCGCACCGGCGTCGGCGAGGCAGCCGGGAAGGCCCGTCCGTTGAGCCGGGACAGGGCCAGCACTATGGACGACGAGCTGCAGGAGGTCTTCGGAGCCCCGATTTCGGAGCTGTACGCGTCGGCTGTCGGTCACGATGCCTCACCCGCGCTCACCCGCGCCCTGGAACTGCGCTCCTTCCTGGCGCTGACGGAGGAGCAGGTCGCCCGCATACGCGACCGCGTGCACGCGGACATGGACCCGGACCGCGACATGGGCGACCTGTCGGCGGACCAGCTCCGCTTCGACGCGCAGTGGCTGGAGGCAGCACTGGAGGCCCGCGACGGCTACCGCGCCGCCCTCGGCGAGCTGCTGCGCACCATGCCCCCGCCCGCCCACCAGGCCCGTCCCGTCCGCACCACACAGCTCAAGACCACCGCAGCCGTCCCTTCTTCCGCCGCCCCGGCACCGCCGGGTGCCGGGGCGGCCCGGGCCCACCGACCGTGAAAGCCCCCGATTGCCCCGCCCCACGTCCACCGACATAGCCGGACGGATCGAGGACCTGTACGGCGCACCGCTCGCCGACCTTGCAGCCCGCGCACGCGACCAGCCGCCCGGCATGCTCTCCGCCCTGCTCGGCATGCACGACGGCCTCGCCCTCGCCGAGCGCAGCATCGACGTCCACCGCGGCAACCTCGCCCGGCTCGTCCATCCCGAGCGGCAGATCGGCCCGCACGAGGTGTCCCACCTCCTCGACGGCATCCGCCGGCTTGCCGAAGCCGTCGCCGTCCGCGACGTCCAAGCCACCTCGGTCACCGCTGTCCTGCAGAGCCTGGCCCGCGTCCCGGCCCCAACGCCTGGCCCGCCGGCTCCCTCACCGCCTGCCCCGGCTCCGCCTCTTGCGGCGCCGAGCCCGGTGCACAGCCGCTGACCCTGCAGGCGATCCCCCTTTCCATCACCCAGGAGCTCCTCCCTTGGCCCCCGCCGCTCTGCCCCCTGACACCGACGCCGACATCGCCCGGGTCACCGAGGCCCTCGCAATGATCACCCCGCGCTGGAACGTGAGGATCCTCCTGGCCCTCTCCGGATCGCCGCTGCGCTACAGCGAACTGGCCGCCAAGATGTCCTGGCTCCAGAACGGCCAGCTCCACCCCAAGCTCACGTCGCTGTGCGACGCCGGTCTGGTCGAGCGCACCGAACACGACGCACGGCACGTGACCTACGGCCACACCGAGCGGGGCGCTGCCCTGCTGCTGGTCCTGCCGACGATCGTCACCTGGGCCGAGAAGTATCTGGAGACGCCGGACGGCCCGCTGCCCGCGATCGAGCAGATCGAGGACAGCCTCACCCTCCTCACCCGGCGGCACGCCGCCGCCATCCTGTGGGTGCTGAAGTCCCGCGCGGAGGTCAGCGGGCGGGCCCTGGCCCGGATCGTGATGCCCAGCAGCGACTGGACCAACATCTACCCGCCGCTGCGGCAACTCGTCGCCGACGGCCTGGTCGACACCGACGGCATGGGCCGGCCCTACCGGCTGTCCGCAGCTGGTGATGGCCTGGGCGCCGTGCTCGGCGCCCTGTCCGCCTGGTCCGCCGGGCAGCCCCTCACCCAGGCCGCCCAGCACCCGGTCTGGGGGCACCCGCAGGCGAAGCCCGCGCCGAGGCCGTGGATCAGCAGCCAGTCGAGGCCGGCCCCCACGGCACTCCCACCCGCTCGGACACCCCAGTCCCCTCCGGCCTGGCACAGCCGGGATCTTTTCTCGCACGCCGCGACCGCCCACCCGAAGGCAGCCATCCCGGCGGGAGGCCCGCGCCGATGAGCATCGCCATGACCTCTGCCGAAGCGTTGCGCGCTGTCGAACTCCTCGCCTCGCGGCCCCTGGTCCGCCTGGTCACCGAGATCGACGACAACGGCGCCATACCGCCGCGACGGCTGGCCGCCACCTTGCCCGACCTCTCCACGCACCAACTGCGCAGCGCCTCCGACACGGCCCGCGCCCACGGTCTCATCCGGATCACGCCCGGGGCCGGTCTGGAACTCACCCAGGCCGGGACGGAGTTGGCCGACCTGTACGACGCGATGGCCCGCTGGGCTCGACTTCACGCCGTCCCGGCCCCCGTCTGCGAGTTCAGCAGCCGCATCCAGTGCGTCCTCGACCTCCTGGCACCATCGCTCACCACCGAGCGCCCCGACGGTGCGGAGGCGGGCCTGGCCCGTCTCCGCACGCTTCTGAACCGGTGGCTGGCCGACAACTCCCAAGTGGCCAGGGTGTCCGAACCTGGGCCGGTCGCGTGAGCACAGCGGTCACACCCCGGTTCGGATGTCACACCGGCGGGCTGATGCGCAGTATCTACCTGCCGCGCACGGCGGACGCATTGGCGTTCGCGATGGCCACCTACGGCATCCCGCTGCTCGTCCTGGCCACCACGCGCTCCGCGGCACTGACAGGCGTGGCGTTCACCTTGGAGTGGATCCCGCGGCTGGCTGCGTTCGGGTGGGCCGGATCGGTTGTCGACCGGCACGGTGCCGCGGTGGTCTTCCACCTGGCCGCCCTGGGCCGGGCGCTGGCTCTGGCCGCCGGCGCGGTCCTGCTCCACTTCCACCCGGCGGGCACCGTGGCGAGCGTGACCGTGATGGTGCTGGCGGCAAAGACCGGCGTACTCACCGAGTTCAGCTATATCGCGGTCGAGACGGCGGGCGCCGCCGCCGGACGCCGAGCGGGACGGCGGGCGCACCGTGTCCAGGCCGTGCTGCTCGGCATCGACCAGACGGCGACCCTGGCCGGTCCGGCGCTCGCCGGGGTGATGTTGCTTGCCGGTCCGCCGTCGATGCTCGCGGTGATCACTGTGCTCTCGTTGATTGCCGCGCTGCTCGCCCTGCGCACCCCGCCCTCGTCCGTGGCACCGGCCCGTGCGCCGAAGGGGCAGTCCGGTGCCGGACTGCTCACCGGGTGGCGCACTGTCCGCTCGCTGCCCGCGCTCGGCTGGCTCGTGGCCGGGCTGACCTTGTCCAACCTGGCCACCGGTCTTCTCCAGGCGGCCGGACCCGTGATCGTCGTCCAGCACTTCGGGCAGTCCACCACCGCTGTCGGCCTGGTCTGGTCCGCTGCTGCCGCAGCGACGCTCCTCAGCGTCACGCTCTGCCGGTTCGCTCTGGACCGCTTCGGCCTGTGGCCGGTTGGCGCCACCTGCGCTGCCCTGGCCTCGCTCGGCTGTCTCGCCGCTGCCCAGGCCCCCGACTACCGGTCCTACCTCGTCCTGGTCACGGTCCTCATGGCAGCCGACGGTGGTCTGGCGGTCGTCCTGCGCACCCTGCGCTCCCGCCTGATCCCGCCGGACAAGTTCGGCAGCACCCTGTCGGCGACGATCCTCATCCTCCTGCTGCCCTTCCCCGCCGCCGGAGTGCTCACCGCGCTCACCCCGCCCGACGCGCTGGGCCCCGTCATCACCGTCTGCGCGGCCCTGCAGGCCCTCGGTCTGCTCTGCGCCTTCGCCCGCCTGCGGACGGATCCCACCCTGCGCACCTGATCCTGCTGCGCCCCCAGCCTGAGCCGAACTTCATGCCCATAGCCGCCCTCGGGTCGTACCGCGCGACCGGCCGCACCATCACCGAACAGTTCCACGCTTCGACGCCCGCAACCCGCACGCCTACCGAGCCCTGGAGCGCATGGCCGCCCGCCGCCTGGCCGCCAGCGCCACTCGCGTCAGCTTGAAGGACCTGTTTGAGGACCTGTTTGAGCACCTGCGTCGCCAGTTCCCGCATGGAGTCGCCGGGCTGAACAACAACTTCACCTCCCTCTACGCCCGCCACCTGATCGACACCCACCCCCACTGGGTCAGCGTGTTCGAGCTGCGCCGCCGCCGCGCTGCCTGACATCCCTCCCTCTGCACCGCCTTCGCGCCCTCTGCCCGCCGACGACCGCCGGGCTGGCCGCCTCGTCCACGCGGCCCTGTCAGTGCGCGGGTTGCGTGAACGGCCTCGGCCCGGGACCCCGCCCCTCCGGGCCGCCCCAACAGCTGTCTCCGTGCCACTGCGGTCCGCTCGCCTTCTCCGCACCTTTCCATCCTCCGTATCCAAGGAGCTTGCTCTTGTTCGACCGCCCCGTCGTCCTCGTCGTTGCCGCAGCCGACATGGAGGCCGAGGCATACCGCGCGTACTGCCTTCAGTCCGTGGCCGCCGCCTACGACGTAGTCCTGATCACCAACGAAGAGCCCACGTGGGAGGTGCCGTACCTGCGCGACTGCGTCGTCGTCTCCGACCCGGCCGACCAGGCCGCGCTGTCCGCCGCCGGCCGGATGCTCGCCGAACGCTACGACCTGGCGGGGGTGTTCACCTGGACCGAGTGGTACCTCGTACCCGTGGCCCGCCTCGCGCGCCAGCTCGGCCTGTCCACCACTGCCCCGGAGGCCATGCAGGCGTGCCGCAACAAGGCCACGTCCCGTGCGCTGTTCGCGCGGCACGGCGTGCCATCGGCGGCTTCGGTGAGCGTGCGGACCCTGGCCGAGGCGCAGGCGGCGGCCCAGCGGATCGGCTACCCGTTCGTGCTGAAGCCCGCCGCGCACGCGGCCAGTATCGGCGTGATCCGCGCCGACACCCCCGACCAGCTCACCGCTGCCTTCGCGTTCGCCGACCAGGCGGCCGGGCTCGGGCGGGAATCCACCAGCGTGCTCGTGGAGGAGTACCTCGACGGACCCGAGGTGTCGGTCGAGTGCGTCACCTACCGCGGCGAGACCACCGTGGTCGCGGTCACCCGCAAGACAGTCAGCGCTCCGCCCTTCTTCGAGGAACTGGCCCACTGCGTGGACGCCGCAGACCCGCTGCTCGACGTCGTGACCCCCGTCGCACAGGCCGCGATCCGCGCCCTGGGGATTACCGACGGCGTCAGCCATGTGGAGATGCGCCTGGTCGACGGCCGGCCGCGGCTCATCGAGGTCAACGGCCGCATCGGCGGCGACATGATCGGCCACCTCGTCCGGCTCGCGACCGGCATCGACCTGCCGCGTGCCGCCGCCGACATCGCCTGCGGCCGTGCCCCCGACCTCACCCCGACCAGGTCCTCGGCCGCCGCCATCCAGCTGCTCTACCCGGACACCTCCGGCACCCTGCTCCACCTCGGCTTCGACGGCGCCAGCCCGCACTGGCTGGAGCGCGTGCACTTCCAGCACCAGGTCGGCGACCAACTGCTCCTCCCGGCCGACGGCGGCAACATGTGGACCGCGCGGATCGGCTACCTGATCACCACCGCGCCCACCGCGGACCTCGCACAGGCCCGCACCGAGGAAGCAGTCCGCCGTACCCGGATCCACGTACAGCCCCTCCCGGCCGACGAGCGTGTCGCTGGCGGGCACCCTGCATGAGCCACAGCGACGTAGCCCTCCGGCGCAGCCGGGTCCTGCTGACCGGCTACTTCCTCGGTCTGGGTGTGGAGATGGCTGTTTGGGGCGCCCGGATGCCGGCCGTCCAGCACGCCGCCCACCTGACGACCGGCAGTCTCTCCCTCGTCCTGCTTGCCGCCGCTGCCGGCATGGTCGCCGGGCTGCAGGCCGGAGGCCGGCTCGCCCGGCCCGAACGCCTTCCCGTGCTCTTGATCGGCGTAGCTGTCGCACTGGCGGCAGCACTCGCCCTGCTGGGCCAATGCCGGACTCTGGCCTCGCTTCTCGCAGCAGCACTGGTCTTCGGCGCCGCGCACGGGGTCCTGGACGTCGCCGCCAACACCGGTGCGGTCCGCTGCCAGAACGCCTACGGCATGCCCATTATGTCGTCCCTGCACGCCGCGTACTCGATCGGCGCGCTGATCGGCGCCGCCCTGGCCGCCGCCACCGCCGGCACAGCCCACAGCACCTTGTTCCTGGCAGCCGGTGCCACCCTGACAGTGGGCGTGCTCGCGGCCGTGCCGCGCACTCTGACGTTGAGCGGTACCGACCCCGCACCCCTGAGCCCCCACGAGGGACGGCACCGCACGCCGGGGCGGGTGTGGCTGCTGGGCGCGCTCGCGGCTGCCAGCCTGCTGGGAGAAGGGGCAGCAGCCGACTGGGCCGCCGTGCATGTGCATGCCCTTCACGCCGGCACGGCCCTCGCCGCGAGTTCCTTCGCCCTCTACAGCACCGGCATGGCGATCGGCCGGCTGACCGGCGACCGGCTCACGACCCGCTTCGGCGCCCCCGTAGTGGTCCGCGTCGGCGCACTGCTCGCGGCCACCGGACTGGCCACCGGCGTCCTCGCCGACACTGTGCCGGCGGCACTGGCCGGCTGGACGGTCTTCGGGCTCGGCCTGTCCGGCACCGTCCCCTCGCTGATCACTGCCGCCGGCACCCACGGTCCAAGGGCCGTCGCCACGGTCTCCGTCACCGGTTACCTCGGCCTGCTCACCGGCCCCGCCCTCATCGGCGCCCTCGCCAGCATCACCACCCTGCCCACCGCCCTGCTGCTGCCTGCCCTCCTCGCAGCAGCCCTCGCCGCCCTGGCTCGCCGCGCCCTGGAGAACACCACCCCTTGACCCAATGCCGCGTAGTTAAGCGCCGGGAGGTCGTGTCAAGCGGTTCGGGTGAAGTGGGGGTATGGGGGCGGGGCTCCGCGTAGGACAGGTGGTCTGC
>NZ_JBEYFC010000437.1:0-7522 GCF_040634175.1 Streptomyces sp. NPDC007162 | reverse complement strand
GGTGGTTCACCAGCGGTCTGGATCGTCTGTGGGTAGCAGTACGCGCCGGCGTCGAAGATGGCCGGGATGATGCTGGAGGCGATCGCGAGGTGGCTGCGTGGAGTGCTCGATGCGGAGGCGAACGTGACCGCTTTGCCGTTCAACACGTCTCCGTAGAGCTCCAGTACGGCCTTGGTGCCGCTGCTCGACGCGTAGGCGTAGATCGGGTGGATCAGGATCACGCCGTCTGCGTCAGCGATGAGCCGACGCAGACCGTGGTAGGGCGGGGGAGCGCCGTCTAGCTTGGCGTCGCTCACCCACATCGGCGGCAGCGCGCGCGCGTCAAAGACCTCTGTCTTCGCGCCCGCCTCCTGGAGCGAGCGTTCCAGCGGCTCGACCAGACGCCGGCTGGCGGAGCTGCCGCTGTGCGACAGACTCAGCAGCAGGATTCTTGGCTGAAGACGGTCGCTCGCGTCCGCGCTCGCGGTGCGGACGGGTTGGGGGACCATGGGTTCCTTCCTTCTGACGCCGATACGTATCAGGTCGCTGGCTCGCGTAGCCGTCGGGTGGTCCATTTACCGTAAGGATCATCTGGTGGCCAAGCGGGGCGAGCGGGTACAGGCTCAAGTCCGAGCTGGGATCGCTCATCGCCTCGCACCAAGAGGCCGTGTGCAGGCCGCCGCGGCTAGTGTTCACCAGCGTGTGTGGGGGGCCTGGCGGCGTCAGCGGGCGCCATCCTGGTGCCGAGCCCTCCCGTGCCTGCCGAGTGGAGCTGAAGCTTAGGGCGTCTCGGCGACCCGGAAGCCCATGGCATAGAAGTCGAGGTTGAGCGGTCCGCCGTGGCGGCGCCGGGTCCGGGCCATGTCGTGGAAGCGGTTGAAGGCCCCGCCTCGGGCCACCCGGTAATCCGCGCCGAGTGTCGTGTACAGGTCGTCCTCGACTACCTGGCCGCCGGGATACGGCCGGTAGCCGTCTGCCACGTACTCCTCGACGTTGCCGGCCATGTCGTGCGCGCCGACCCAAGACCGGCCTGCCGCGAACATGCCGACGGGGGTCGTGGTCATGATCCCTTCCTCGACGCAGTTGCACAGGCCTGGCTGGTACTCGTCGCCCCAGGGGAATGCGTTCCGTTCCGGTCCGGCCGCGGCGTACTCCCATTCCGCCTCGGTCGGTAGGCGGAAGCGCCGACCGGTGGCTTCGGACAACCAGCGGCAGTACCGGTCAGCGCTCTCCGGCCGCAGAGAAAAGACCGGCTGGTTGGCCCGCTCGGCCGGATACCGGCCCAGGTGCCAGGACGTCGGGATACCGGCGGACGGGTTCTCTTTGAGGAACGCTCGGTATTCCAGATTGGTTACCGGGTAGCGCGCAATGCGGTAGTCGGCCACGACCACCGTGTGCTCCGGGCACTCCTTGAGGATCCAAGAGCGTTTGACTCCCTGCCGACGGTGCGTCTCGCTGATCCGAGTGGCCTCTGTCTCTGTGGTTCCGAGACGCACGCCTGCCCCTGGCACGTCGATCATCGAGGGCTTCATCGGGTCGATACGGACATCGCCCAACAACGCCAGCAGCAGTCCGGCGGCCAAGCGGTTGGCGGCCGCGCCCTGTTCCGACTCCGCCAGCCGGGTCAGCTCCGGCAGCGGAGCGAACCGCAGGTCCGAGACCTCGTTTTCGATCTGCTCGTGGAAGCAGGCGGTCCACCGTTCCGGCAGTCCCATGGCCGCGCGGGGAGGCAGGCTGTTGATCTCCCCCACGACGACAGCCGGATCCACCGCGTCACTCATCGCCACATCACACCCCCGAACCGGCGGTCTCCAGAGCGTAGCCGCGCGCCTGCGCTCGGCGCGCGGACACAGCTTGTCCTGCCGAGCGAAGTGAACCCTGGCGGGGGGCTGACCCGCGTGCACGAGAGGGCGTGCGGCATCCCGATCGCTGTGGAGCAGTCGCGTCCGTCGCCCGGCAGGTCCCCGGCAACTCGGCCGTCGACCGCGTTGTAGGCAAACGGGCCGTCTGCCGGGCCGGCGCCGCTGGCCCCGGGCCTGTGCTTCGGTGGGACGCGGCGGCTCACCGCGGCTCTCCTGCGGCCTCGACGGCTATCTCGTGGACGCGGCCGTCGTAGGAAGAGGCCAGAAACAGCCGACGTGCAGCGTCGTAGGCGAGGGAGGAGACGCCAGATGCCGTTGGCCGCGTGGTGTGCCACGCACCGGTACGGAGGTCGTGCACGGCCACGTGTCCGTCATAGGCCCCCGTGGCGACGAAACGGCCGGTGTCGTCGGAACTCACGCACTTGATGGAGTGGGTGTGCGGGGTCTTCAGCACGGTGACGGTAAAGTCTGGTTCCCACACGCGCAACGTGAGATCGCGGCTGACACTGGCGAAGCGGCCACCGCCCAAACCTACACAGCCGTTGGCAATACGGTCGTGCGCGTTGGGCAGCACCTTGAGCGTCTGCAGTGTGGTCGCACTATGCCAGGCGGCGCTGCCGTCGGCGCATACCGAGAAGAGCATGTCGCCGGAAGCCGCCACACCCTTGACCGCATTGTCGTGCAATCGCAGGTCGCGCACGTGCTCGAGGCGGCCATCCGTAGTGGGGCGGAGCACAATGCCCTCGCCGGTGTAGGCACCGACCAGTACGTGCGCGCGGCCATCATACGAGAAGGTGACACCGCAGTTGAGCGGTGAGCGGTGCTGGGTGAGCGCGGAGCCTGCCAACGCGTCGTGCTCGGGCGCCGGATGCGCCCGCAGCGCCTCCGCGACGGCCACCGCCGCCAGCGGCCACACCTGGGTCGCCGGGCGGCGCGAGCGGGCCGACACAGCGGCCAGCAGGAAGGCGTTGACCTCCAGCAGCGCCAGCCGGCCGTCCCACGACCGGTACAGGCCGCCCACGTCGACGTCGGCGAGCGCACGCGGCACCAGGTTGCCCGTCGACACGACCGAGGCGAGCCCCAGCGCGGCCGCGAAACCGGCGACGGCCGCGAACACCGCCCAGCTGTGCGGCCGTTCGACGGGTGTGTCCGGGAGCCGGCGCGCCAGCCGGTCCACCGAGAGCTCGCCGAGGGGCACGCACAGGGCCGCGAACAACACCCCGCGCAGCAGCGCGATACCGCCCACCCCGGGGGCCGCGGCCTCCCCGGTGCCGTGCAGCGCGAGCGACGGCCCGAGCAGCGGCACCAGCGCGGCCAGCGCCACCAGGACCAGGAAGACGACGGCCCGGCCGGTCCCGGGACGTCCCGCGGAGCCGCTCGCGGCCACCTCGGCGGTCGATCGTGTCAACGTCACCCCATGGTCTCCACCAGCCATGACAGAACCGGGCACCTAAAGGAAAACAGCTGACGGAGCGGCATTCCACCCATGCCGTACGTTTCCGGCCGCGACGGTCATGTCCAGCGGGCCGGCACCGAACCCCACGGCACCGGCCGCCGCGCCCAGTCGGCGGGGCCACCCGCGAAGGACAACGGCGGCCGTGCGTACCGCAGCCGGCCCAGCGCGCTGTCCGTCTCCGTGAGCCAGGCCTCCGGCCCTCCGGCTGCCTCGCCGGCCTCAGGTTCCGGCCGAAGCTCCGCGGTGAGCCACCGCGCGGTCCGTGCCAGGGCCAGCCGTACGAACCGGCTGCCGCCGTCGTACGACTGCTCGGTCAGCGCGCGCAGCACCCCCGCCGCCAGCAGGTATCCGCTGCCGTGGTCCAGCGCCTGTGCGGGCAGGGCGCCCGGCCGGTCGGTCGCGCCCTCGGTCTCCGCGATGCCGGTGGCGACCTGCACGAGGCTGTCGAAGCCGCGCCGGCCGCCCCACGGTCCGTACGCGCCCCAGGCCGACACCTGGGCCACGACCAGCCCGGGCCGCCGTTCGGCCAGCGCCTCGGGCGTGAGTCCGAACCGGTCCAGCGCGCCCGGCCGGTAGCCGGTGACCACGACGTCCGCCGACGCCAGCAGCTCCTCGAAGGCCGCCCGGTCCGTGGTCAGGTCGAGCGTGGCCGAGCGTTTTCCGAAACCGGTGTCGGCGTGCTGGTCGGCCAGTTCGGGCAGCCACGGCGCGTCGAGGCGCAGCACGTCCGCGCCCAGCAGCCCCAGGGTGCGGGTCGCGACCGGCCCCGCGAGGACCCGGGTCAGATCCAGGACGCGCAGCCCGGCCGCGGGCAGCAGGGGAGCGGCGCCGGCGTCGAGCGGCGCGAGCACGCGGGCGTACGCGCCGTCCAGGCGGCCCCGTTCGACCAGCGGGCGCGCGGCCACCTCGACGGCCTGTCCGTGTGCCGCCCACTCGCCGGGCGAGCGCAGGGCCACGGCGAGCCCGCCGGCGGCGTGGGCCGCCTCCTCCACCGCCACCGCGGGTCGTTCGGCGATCCGCGCCGCGACGTCCCGCGGGGAGGCGTCCTCCGGCAGTCCCAGCGCGGTGCCCAGCCGGGCCCTGTGATGCGGGTAGTTGGCGTGGGTGCGCACCCAGCCGTCGGCCGCACGCCAGAACCGCGACAGCGGGGCGAACTGCACGGGGGCCCGTCCGTCGACCAGCAGCTGCCGCTCACTGGTGAAGGCCGCCGCCACCGCCCCGTCGTCCACCAGGACCGCGGGCACCTCGGTCCGCCCGGTCCGCCGTGCCCCCAGCTCGGCGGCGGCCAGCGCGCACGCGCCGACACACCCGCGGGCGAGCTGCCGTACCGGAAGGCGGGCCGGCAGCGTGCCCGCGCGCGCCACGGTCGTGACCCGGGCGGGCAGCGACGGATCGCCGCCCAGCGCGGACCATGCGTAGTTGATCGCAGTCATGACTCGAGTCATGACTACACTATGCATTGTTGATTGAATCAATATGGATGGGTCACCTGCTGACCGCCGCCAGCGCGTCGGCGATGCCCCAGCCGTAGAAGCCGTTGCGGTTCTTCGAGCCCTCGCACACCGCGTCGACCTTGCCGTCGCCGTTGATGTCGTACGGGTCGGTGCACGGTGTGGCCGTCGCCTCGGCGTACAGCAGGGCCTTCACCAGGGCGGGGGAGGCGTGCGGGTGGGTTGACTTGATCAATGCGGCGACGCCGACGACGTGCGGGGTCGCCATCGACGTACCCGACATGTAGCCCCATCTGCCGCCCGGCAGCGGGCCCAGGATCGAGCCGCTGGTGGCCGGGGGCTGCGGCGCCTGGTAGGCGGTCGAGTCACCGCCCGGGGCGGCGATGTCGACGACCCCGAGGCCGTAGTTGGAGAAGGACGACTTGAGGCCCTTCGCTCCGGTCGCCGCGACCGTGACGACCCCCGGCAGCTGGGTCGGTATGTCGAAGCACCTGTGCGGGTCGATCACCCGGTCGCTCGGGGTGCCGTCGTTGGGCGAGACCGGGTCGGTGATCGAGTCGGAGGCCAGGTCGTAGCTCTCGTTGCCCGCCGCGGCCACATTGACCGTGCCCTTGCGCTCCGCGAACAGGGAGGCCCGGGTGACGGCGTCGACGAGTGCCTTCTGGTCCGGGTCGTCGGTGCAGTTGAAGTACCAGGGGTCGGTGTAATAGCTGTTGTTGGTGACGTCGATGTGGTGCTCGGCCGCCCACACGAAGCCGCACACCACGGCCTCCGTGTAGAAGTACCCCTGTGAGGTGGCGACCTTGATGCCCGCCACCTTGACGCCCGGCGCGACACCGGTGATGCCGATCCCGTTCTTCGCGCCCGCGATCTCGCCCGCCACGTGCGTCCCGTGCGGGCTCTCCGTCGAACTGGGCCGCCAGGCGCCGTACGTCGTGTCCGGCTTGCCCGAGACGCAGTTGGTGGACTGTGCGGCGGAGAAGTTCGGGGCGATGTCCGGATGGGTGTCGTCGACGCCGGTGTCGATGACGGCGACGGTGACCTTCGGGCTGCCCAGGGTCTTCTCGTGCGCCTTGTCTGCCTTGATGGCGGGCAGGTCCCACTGCAACGGCTCCAGCGGGTCCTGCCCGTCCGCCGCCCGGGCGTCCGCCGCCGCGACCTGCTGGGAGCTGAGCACCTCGGGGGTGCCGACGTCGGTGGTCGACTGGGCGGGCAGCGGGGCGTTGCGCGTGGCGCCGGCCGAGTCCACGCCCGGCACCCTGCGGATGATCTTCGCGAAGTCGGCGTTCGACGAGTGGACGACGATGACGCCGATCTCGTCGTACGCGATCACCACCGAACCGCCGGCCCGGTCGATCGCCCGCTGGACGCGCTCCGAGGTGCCGTGGCCGGGGCGGATGTTGACGACATAGCTGAGTGAGGTCGCGTCCGCGGTGCGGGCGCTGAGGGGGGAGGCCGCCCCACCGGTGTCGGCCGCGGACGCGGAGACGGCGGGCAGGAAGGCCAGGGCCGAGAGCATGGCCATGCCGAGCGGGACGGCGAGGACACGGCGGTGGCGCGGCTGGAACACAGTCATGCGGATGAGCCTCCGGTTCGGTCGCGGAACGGACGTGCTGGAACGCAGTCGGATGGGCCGATTGGGCAGGTACATGACGCGTGGTGCAGGGCGAAGTTATCCTCCGCGCTCGCCGGCCAGCAATGACCGGAGACCTTCGCGATCGACTTCCGAAAGAACCCGGGCGGGTTGAACCCGTCCACGCGTGGCGCCGTGACCTTGGGCAGTGAATGAGGTCAGAATCCGCATGTCCGTATCGCGAGGAGACTCCGTGGCCACCGAGACACCACCGCCCTCGAACGCGCAGACCCGGCCCTCCGGCGAGGAGTTCGCCGAAGTGCAGCAGAGTCCGGAGTTCGCCGAACTGCGGCACTCCTACCGCTCCTTCGCCTTCCCGCTGGCCTTCGCCTTCATCGCCTGGTACCTGCTGTACGTCCTGCTCTCCAACTACGCGGGCGACTTCATGGGCACCAAGGTCGTCGGCAACATCAACGTCGCCCTCGTCCTCGGCCTCGCCCAGTTCCTCACCACGTTCCTCATCGCCTGGTGGTACGCCCGGCACGCCGCCACCAGGCTCGACCCCAAGGCCGAGGCCATCAAGTCCCGGATGGAGGGCGGCGCATGAGCCCCGCGCAGCACACCGCCCTGCTCGCCGCAGGCGAGGCCAGCGACCACCGGACGCTGATCATCACCCTGTTCGCGGTGTTCGTCGCCGCGACCCTGGTCATCACCGTCTGGGCCGGCCGCCAGACCAAGGGCGCCGCGGACTTCTACGCGGGCGGCCGCCAGTTCACCGGCTTCCAGAACGGCCTCGCCGTCTCCGGCGACTACATGTCCGCCGCGTCCTTCCTCGGCATCGCCGGCGCCATCGCGCTCTTCGGCTACGACGGCTTCCTGTACTCCATCGGCTTCCTGGTCGCCTGGCTCGTCGCCCTGCTCCTGGTCGCCGAACCGCTGCGCAACTCCGGCCGCTACACGATGGGCGACGTGCTGGCGTACCGCATGCGCCAGCGCCCGGTCCGCACCGCGGCCGGCACCTCCACGATCGTGGTGTCGATCTTCTACCTGCTGGCCCAGATGGCGGGCGCGGGCGTCCTGGTCTCCCTCCTCCTCGGCATCACCAGCGACCTCCCGTCCTCACCCCGTCATTCCCTCTCAAGGAGCCATCGTGAGCACTCTCTCCTTCAAGGTCCTCGACCTGGACTTCCCGGCCGGCAGC
>NZ_JBEYFC010000436.1:0-7549 GCF_040634175.1 Streptomyces sp. NPDC007162 | reverse complement strand
GGTCGTCGGCCGTGCCGTTGAGCAGGTCCCTGCCGGTCGCCCGGTAGTAGGCGTACCGCATCAGGCCCGAACAGTCGAACCCCTTGCGTTCGTTGTCGTGCAGGCTGTCCGGGTCCGAGCCGTCGTAGTAGCCGTACGTGGCACCGGGGGTGGCGCCGTGGCCACCGCCCCAGCTGTACCAGACGCCGATCTGGGAGCAGGCCGCCGCGACGGCTGCCTCGGCGGTGGCGGAGGCGCCGGAGGCCAGCACACCGCAGGTGGCGTCCTGGGCGGCGCGCGGGGCGGTGGCGGCGTGGGCGGTGGCGGCGTGGGCGGTGGCGGACAGGAGCGGGACCGTCGCGAGAGCCGCCGCGACGACGACCGCCCTGCCGGGTGTGGTGAGTCTCAAGATGCACATCCTTCGTCGACATCCAGTCGGGTGCGGGGGTCGGAGGAACTGCCCGGAAACCGCGTCCCACCCCCGTCGGGACGCGGCACCCGGAACTCAACCGCCCAGCGCCGCGCGCATCTTGGCCAGCGCCCGCATCCGGTTGCGCTGGACGGTGCCGCGATGGGCGCCGAGCCGTTCCCCGGCGGTGTCGTGCGTGAGACCCTCGAGGTCGACGAGGATCACCGCGGCCGCCTCCTTCGGCGAGAGCATGCTCAGCAGCGCGAGAGCGGTGGCCGAGGCCTCGTACGTGCCGAACCCGCCGTCCCAGCCCGCCTCGGGCAGCCGGTCGGTGGTGCGCTCACGGCGGGAGGGATGCAGCCAGGAGTCGCGCAGCAGGTTCAGCGCGACCGTGCAGGTGTAGGCGTACGGATGCTGCTGGGGCGTCAGGCTCCGGG
This sequence comes from Streptomyces sp. NPDC007162, assembly GCF_040634175.1. Lineage (NCBI taxonomy): Bacteria > Bacillati > Actinomycetota > Actinomycetes > Kitasatosporales > Streptomycetaceae > Streptomyces > Streptomyces sp. NPDC007162. Next base: position 6,724 of record NZ_JBEYFC010000436.1, on the reverse strand, counting down.
CCCTGGCCCGCCGGGACAGCCGCAGGTACGTCTCCTGCAGCAGGTCGTCGGCGTCGTGCGGGTTGCCGGTCAGCGCGATCAGCCGTCTGCGCAGCCGGGGCATGTCGGCGGTGAAGGAAGCGTCGAAGTCCCCAGGGCTCATGTGCTCCTGCACAGTCTCGCGTGGGTCCCGCGTACACGTGCCGCCGTGGCTTTCCATGGTCGTCCCCCGTCGGTCGGTCGGATGGTGCGGTGCTGGTCATGGGTGCGGAACACGCGGCCGGATCGCTGGTCAGGCGGGCCGCACGGGTGCGGTGGCGGGGCCGTAGCGGGCGGCCGGCGCCCCGGTCAGCAGGGCCCAGTACCGGTCGCCGTAGGACCAGTGCCACCACTCGGTGGGGTAGTTGACGAAGCCGGCCGCGGTCAGTGCCCGGTCCATCGACGCCCGGTTGGCGCGCGCCCGCGCACCGATGTTCGCCGCCCCGGTACGGCAGGCCCCCGCGCTCTCCTCCGGTGTGGCGTTGACCTCCGTGCCCAGCGGCAGCTCGGTGCCGTCCGCGGTGCACAGGGTCAGGTCCACGGCGCCGCCGCTGACGTGCGGGGCCACCTCGGGCGGCGAGATGTAGGCGCTGGCCAGCTCGCGGATCAGGGCCGGCCCGGCCTCGGGACGGGCCGCCCGCAGGGTCGCCGCGTACTCCTCGAAGTACCGGTGCTGCAACCCCGGCGGCCGGTAGCCCTCGACCACCAGGAACCGGATCCCGGCGGGCAGCAGCGACTGCGCCCGCAGCAGCCGTCGCAGCACCGACAGGCGCAGGTGTGCGTAACTGCCGTCGGCGTCGGCCTGGCGGCGGTCGATCCGCAGGCAGGGCGTGTCGCGCAGGTCGACCAGCGGTTCACCGCAGTCCCGCACGGTGACCTCGGCGACCCGGGAGTCGGAGAGCGTGATGATGTCCGTCACGAGAAACAGCGTGCCGGGCGGCCCTGCAAATGCTCTGCAGGTTCCCTGCAAGCGCACCACCAGGACTTCTGCAGCCCCGGCGAGGCTACGACAGCAGGTCGTCCCGCCGCTCCCGCGCCTCCCGTCCGCCCAGGGCACGGAACACCTCCAGCGCCTCGGCCCGGGCCCCGCGCGCGGCCTCGGTGTCACCGTCCGCCGACCACACCCGGGCCAGGTCCCACACCGTGCGCGCCCGCCACAGCGGCAGCTCCAACTCCGCCCAGAGCGCGGCCGCGTGCTCCAGCGGCTCGCGGGCGCCCGCGGTGTCTCCGTCGGCCAGTCGGAGCTCCCCGATCGTGCGCAGCACCAGCGCCTCGCCGAACCGGTCCTGCCGCTCCCGGGCCACCGCCAGACAGCGCGCCAGCCGCCGCCCGGCCTCCTCCGTCCGACCGGTCCGCAACTCCACCTTCGCCAGGGCCTGTTCGGTGTACATCACGCCGAAGGTGTCCTGTAGTCGGGTGAAGACGCGCAGCGCGTCGTGCAGCAGCCGTTCGGCCTCCTGGTACCGCCCCTCGGCCCGGTCGCACAGCGCCAGCGACCGCAGCGTGAGTCCCTCGCCGTGCCGGTCGGCGGCGGCCCGGTACAGGTCGAGGGCCCCGGACAGGGCCTGCCGGGCCGCTGGGCCCCGGCCCTGCTCGCGGTGCACGTAACCGATGCCGTACAGCACCCTGGCCCGGGACCCGGCGTCCGCCGTGCCGCCGTACCGCTCCAGTGCGGCCTCCAGCAGCTCCAGTGCCTCCGGGTAACGGGCCTGTTCGCGACGGGCGGTGCCCATTCCGGCCAGCGCCACCGCACAGCCGTCCGGCGCATGGTCCTCGAACAGCCGCAGCGCGTCGGCGAAGTAGGCATACGCGTCCTCGAACCTGTCCTGCTCGTACCGGAGTTGGCCGAGGCCGACGAGCAGCCAGGCCTCGCCCTCGGTGTCGCCGCCGCGCCGTACCGCCGCCATGGCCGCCGTATGGGCGCGGGACCAGGCGTCGAACTGGTTGTACAGCGCGGCCGAACTCGCGATCAGCGCTCCGGCGAGATCCCGGGCGGCGCGCGCCATGCCGTGCTCGGCGCAGTGCGTGACGGCGGCCAGCAGTCCGGCCTGCTCGGCGGCGAACCAGGCCGCGGGCCGGGCGAGGAGCGACTCCTCGGTCTCCGGGTCGAGCGGGCGCACCGCGGCCGGTTCGGGGAAGTACCGGGCCGCTCCGCCGGGGCCCCGGGCTGCGGCCTTGCGGGCCAGGTCCAGCCAGCTGCCGGCCAGCCGCAGGACCGCCGCCGCGCGGTCCTCCGCGCTCTCCTCGGACAGACAGCGCTCGCGGGCGTGTTCGCGGGCGAGATCGTGGATGCGGTACCGGGGCAGGCCGGTGCCGTCCACACCGATGACATCGATGAAGTGGCAGTCCACCAGGCGCTCGACGGCCTCCTCGGCGTCCTCGGTCCCTATGTCGAGCAGCGGGGCGGCGATCCAGGCCGCGAAGTCGGGCAGCTCCAGCAGCGCCAGTCGGCGCAGGGCCCGCCGCTCCTGCGGATCGAGGTCGGTGTAGCCGAGTTCCAGGCTGGTGCGCAGCTCCAGGTCCCCGGCGCTGAGTTCGTTGAGCCGGCGGCGTTCGTCGCGCAGCCGTCCCGCGAGCCGGCCCGGCGCCCAGTGCGGACGGGCGGCGAGCCGGGCGCCCGCGATGCGCACCGCGAGCGGCAGCCGCCCGCACAGGGCGACGATCTCGGCGGCCCGCTCCGGTTCCGTCCCCGTCCGCCCCTCGCCGGCCACCCGGCGCAGCAGGTCGAGTGCCTCGGCCTCGTCGGGCACCGCGAGGTCCAGATGGGCGGCGCCCTCCAGGGCCACCAGCCTGCGGCGGCTGGTGACCAGCACCGCCGAGCCGGGCCCCGGCGGCAGCAACGGCCGGACATGGGCCTCACCGGACGCGTTGTCCAGGACGACCAGGACCCGCCGGTGCCCGACGTGGGTGCGGTACAGGCCCGTCAGCTCCTCGACGCCGGAGGGCAGCGTGTCCGGTTCGACGCCCATCGCGCGCAGCAGCCGGGCGAGTGCGTCGGCGGGCTCCAGCGGAGTGGTGTCGGCGGCCCGCAGGTCCACGAACAGCCTGCCGTCCGGGAAGAGTTCGGCGGTGCGGTGGCCGACGTGCACGGCGAGGGCCGTCTTGCCCATGCCGGAGCGCCCGGAGATCACCCCGATCGGCGGGGCGGTCCGGCCGCTGTCACCGACGCCCCGCAGCAGCTCCGTCGCCCACGTGACCTGGTCCGCCCGGCCCACGAAGTCGGCGATGTCGGGCGGCAGATGGGAGGGCGCCGGACGGGACCGCCCGCTTCTCGGGGCGGGTACCGGCAGCGACGCCGGGCGTCCGCTCCCCAGTACGCCGGTGTCATGGGTCAGTACGGCCTGGTGCACCGCCCGCAGCTCCGGCCCCGGGTCGATGCCGAGTTCCTCGCGCAGGACCGTACGGCCCTCCTGGAAGACGCGCAGGGCGTCGGAGACCCGGCCGGCGCGGAACAGGGCGGTCATCAGCTGGCCCCGGGGCCGCTCCCGCAGCGGATGCGCGGCCACATGGCCGAGCAGCGGCGCGATCGCGGCGTCCGCCCGGTCCAGGTCGAGCGCCAGCCCGAAGGACTCCTCCTCGGCCACCAGCCGCAGTTCCGCGAGGCGGGCCGACTCGATCCGCGCGAACGACTGGCCGAGCCCCTCCAGCGCCTCCCGGCCCCGCCACAGCCCGAGTGCCTCGGCCAGCAGCCCGGCCGCCTCCTCGGTACGCCCCGCGGACCGCCCCGCCGCGAGGAGCTCCTCGAAGCGGCGGGCGTCGACCTGGGCGGGAGCGAGGTCGGTGAGGTAGCCGGGGGGCCGGGTGCGGATCACCTCGGCCGCGCCGACCCGGGCCAGGGCGCGGCGCACGGCGGAGACATGGGTGGCGACCAGGGCGCCCGCGGTGGCCGGGGCATCCTCGTCCCAGACGAGGTCCACCAGGCGCTCGGTGGAGACGACCTCGCCCAGGTGCACGACGAGCGAGGCGAGGACGGCAAGGGGCCTGGAGCCGCCGAGCGGGACCCGCCGGCCGCCCTCCCAGACCTCCACCGGCCCGAGCAGACGTACTTCGAACATCGATCCCCGATCGCCGCTCCCAGCGGATGCCGACAACGATATCGGCGGCCACCGTCAGGGCAGGCCGAAATCCGGGCCGCCGTGTCCGGATCCCGTTCGCCCGATCAGGCGGACGGAACCGGCGCGACGCCCGGTGGACCGAACGGGACCGGGGCCCGTCGATGCCGCGGGAGCCTCCCGCCCTCCTTCGCAGTTGGCTGGTTTCTGTGGGTGGCCATAGCGGCCCCTGTGCGGGAGACCGCCGGCGGCCACCCCTCGTATGACCGGGTACGCGGATCCGCCACGAAATCCGCAGCGCCCGAAATTCCCCGCGACCGCAGGTCATACGAACGCCACCCCGGCGGCGTCAACGGCTCGTGAGCACCGAGTCGTCCGCCGTACGCCCCAGGGAGCCGCCCGATGAAGCGCACCGCCTTTCGCCCAAGCGCCGCGCGGCTGAGTGCCGTCGCCGCCGTGGCCGCGCTCGCCCTCACCGGCTGCGCCGGGGCGTCCGGCGACGGCTCGGCCCCGGCCGCCGGGCACCGGACCCGCGATCTCACCTACGCCGAGGACCTGCGGATCTCGGACGCCGAACAGCGCCTGGTCGCCCGGTGCATGGCCGACCACGGGTTCCGCTACTGGACGGACCGCCCCCTGAGCCCGGCCGAGAGCAGGCCGCTCGGCTACGTCCAGGACGACGTGCGCTGGGCCCGTACCTACGGATACGGCAGCCGGATCACCGCCGAGGAGGACCGCGCCCGGCTGCGCAACCCCAACCTCGCCTACCGCAAGGGCCTCGGCGCCACCCGCGGGGCCGCGTACGACACCGCGCTCGACGGCGGCCGGCGGGCCGAGCTGCTGCGCACCGAGGTCCCCGGCGGGGGCAGGGTGAGCAAGCAGACCGGCGGCTGCGACGGCGAGGCGGAGCGGAAGCTGTACGGCGATCCGGGGACCTGGTTCCGGCTCGACACCACGGCGAGCAACCTGCGACCGCTGTACGTCGGCAAGTTGCTGCGCGACCGGCGGTTCACCGCCGCCGTGCACGCGTGGTCGGCCTGCATGAAGAGGGCCGGCCACCCCTACCGGGACCCCGACGCGGCCCGGCAGGCCACCCGCCAGCACCCCGCGGTCCAGTCCCGGGCCGAGGAGGCCAGGAGCTTCGCCGCCGAGACCCGGATCGCGGTCGCCGACGCCACCTGCGCCCGCGAGGTCTCCCTCAGGTCCGTGGGCCAGGAGCGCGAGGCCCATTACCTGGACCAGTTGGACGGCGAGTACGGCGCCCGGCTGGAGGCCTACCGGCAGGTGCGCCTGAAGGCGCTGGAGCGCGCCGAGCGGATCGTGCCCGCCCGCACCTGACACCTGCCGCCACCCCATGACTCCGCGGCGTCCGCCGCGGCCCCCTCCCACACCGACCGCCTCGGACGAGGCAGAACGGGATCCATCATGCGCAAAATGACCCTCGCCCTCACCACCCTGGCCCTCGCGGCCGTCGGCTTCGCCCTCCCGGTGAACGCCCAGGCCTCCGCCGGCTGCAACGCGCAGTGGCCGGGCCGCGACGGCAACGTACGGGCCTGGAGGGACTGGGACTGCGCGGGCGGCCTGCTCGGCGTCAGCGCGGGCAACGACTCCGACTGGGCCGACAGCGCCGGCGGTTTCCAGGGCGTCGGCAACGTCGCCTCCTCCGTGATGAACAGCGGCTACGTCGGCGGCAAGGACGTCGTCGCCTTCTACTACTACGCCAACTACTCGGGCGGCTACGGCTGCCTCAAGCCGGGCGAGCTCTACGTGGACGACCTCACCCGGGACCACTTCACCGACGGCCACTCCATGAACGACAACATCCTGTCCCACCAGTGGGTGACGGAGAGCGCCTGCGCCGCGGGCTCCTTCATCAGCTGACCCCAGGCCGACCGGTCACGGCTGTCCCCGGCCGTGACCGGTTCCGCCGTCTTACCCGTTCCCCACCTCACGTACCGCCGACCTTCACATCCGCGCCACCGGACCCTTCCCTGACGTTCGCTGCCCTTGGAACACTCGCATCCGCACACATCCACCCTGTTCCGGCCATCCCGTACGTCAGGATGAGAGGTCGCCCACTCATGACCGAAGTAAACCGGCGCCGATTCCTTCAACTGGCCGGCGCCACCACGGCGTTCACCGCGCTGTCCAGCAGCGTCCAGCGGGCCGCCGCGCTGCCCGCGAACCATCGCACCGGGTCGATCCAGGACGTCGAGCACATCGTCGTCCTGATGCAGGAGAACCGTTCGTTCGACCACTACTTCGGCACCCTCAGAGGTGTCCGCGGCTTCGGTGACCCTCGTCCGGTCACCCAGAACGGCACGTCGGTGTGGCACCAGTCGAACGGCACCAAGGACATCCTGCCGTTCCACCCGGACGCCGACGACCTGGGCCTGGCCTTCATCCAGGACCTCCCGCACGGCTGGAGCGACACGCACACCGCGGTCAACAACGGCAAGTACGACAAGTGGGTGCCGGCCAAGGGCTCCACGACCATGGCGTACCTGAACCGGGACGACATACCGTTCCACTACGCGCTCGCCGACGCGTTCACCGTCTGCATGCTGGCCCTGGCCCGCGCGTCCGGATTCCGCACCGGCGTCATGCACGGCGAGTGGATCATCGAGGACGGGGTGCCGCACCTGGTGGAGTGC
>NZ_JBEYFC010000435.1:0-7551 GCF_040634175.1 Streptomyces sp. NPDC007162 | reverse complement strand
GGCCTCGCGGACCTGGATCAGGTCCGGCAGGCCCTCGGTGCCCCCCGGATCAGCTACTTCGGCTACTCGTACGGCACCTACCTGGGCGCCGTCTACGCCAAGCTGCACCCGGACCGCGTCCGCCGGCTGGTCCTGGACTCGATCGTCGACCCCACGGGCGTCTGGTACGACGACAACCTGAGCCAGGACTACGCGTTCGACGACCGTCAGCGCGCCCTGATGGCGTGGATCGCCAAGTACGACTCCACCTACCGGCTCGGCACCGACCCGGAGCAGGTCGAGGCCAAGTGGTACGCGATGCGGGCGGCGCTGGCGAAGAAGCCCGCGGGCGGCAGGGTGGGTGCCTCCGAGCTGGAGGACACCTTCATCCCCGGCGGCTACTACAACGGCTACTGGCCCTACCTGGCCGAGGCGTTCTCGGCGTACGCGAACGGGAAGAAGACGGCCGCGCTGGTGGAGGCGTACGACGACTTCGGCGCGGTCGACGCGTCCGGCGACAACGGCTACAGCGTCTACGCGGCCGTCCAGTGCCGGGACTCGTCCTGGCCGCGGGACTGGAACCAGTGGCGCAAGGACAACTGGGCGGCGTACGGGAAGGCGCCGTTCATGGTGTGGAACAACGCCTGGTACAACGCGGCGTGCGCGTACTGGCCGACGAAGACGCTGAAGCCGCCGGCCATCGCCAACGCCGCGCTCCCGCCGGCGCTCCTCTTCCAGGCCACGGACGACGCGGCCACGCCGTACCAGGGCGGTGTCGCGGTCCACCGGCTGCTCGCGGGCTCCAGCCTGGTGGTCGAGCAGGGCGGCGGCAACCACGGCATCACGCTCAGCGGCAACGCCTGTCTGGACGACCACCTCGCCGCCTACCTGGCGGACGGCACGGTCCCGCGCGGCTCCGGTGCGGCCGACGCGGTCTGCCGGAAGACCCCCGATCCGGCTCCGCTCACCACCAAGACGGCCTCGACGTCCTCCCGCGGCTCGACCCTGCACGGCCTGCTGGGCTTCCGCCGCTGAGCGGAGCCGCCGCCGGTCCGCCGATCCGCCGGGGCGTTGTCAGACCCGTGGTCCACCATGGACGCATGAGTGATCCGATCCGCATCACCGCCCCCGCCGGAGTCGCCCCCGCCGCCCAGTACACGCACGTGGTGTCGGCCGCCGGACGGCTGGTGGCCGTCTCCGGGCAACTCCCGCTGGACGAAGACGGCGAACTGGTCGGCGAGGGCGATCCGGAAGCCCAGGCCCGCCAGGTCTTCGAGAACCTGCGCCGCTGCCTCGCCGCGGCCGGCGCGGGCTTCGACGACGTCGTCAAACTCACCTATTTCGTCACGGACATGGCCCACATGCCGGCCCTGCGCTCCGCCCGCGCCGCCCACATACCCGACGACCGCCTCCCGGCGTCCTCGGCCGTACAGGTGGCCGCCCTGGTTTCCCCGCGGTTCCTGATGGAGGTCGAGGCGCTGGCGGTGGTCGCGGGCTGACCGGCTGGACTCCTCACCTCTGTCTGGGGATGCGGGCCAGCGCCCGGACCGCCGCCTCGGCGAGGGCGGGATGGGCCAGCGCCTCGTTCAGGACGCGGCGGGACCGGGGGTCGGCGAGGGTGCCGAGGCCGTCGACGCAGGCGAGGGCGACCTTGCGGTAGGGGTCGTGGGGGCGCAGTCGGCGCTCCAGGGTGGTGATGAGGGCGGGGACCGACTCCGGCGCACGCAGTTCGACCAGTAGGCGGACCGGGTGCAGGGCGTAGGCGACCCGCAGTTCGTTGGTGGCGAGGGCGGCGGCGGCGCGGGCGGTGCGCGGGTCCTGGAGCCGGGCGAGGGCGTGCGCGGCGGAGGCGCAGCGGGGTGGGTCCCGGTGGTTGAGGAGGAGGACCAGGGTCTCGAACGCGCGGCGGTCGCCGGCCGTGCCCAGCCGGTACGCCGCCAGCTCCCTGGCCCACAGGGGCTGTCCGGCGGCGGTGAGCACCTCCGCGAGCTCGTCGTGGTCCTCGGTGGCAAGAAGCCGGTCGTAGGCGGGCGTTGCCTGCGACTCCTGCCGCAAACGCTCCGTGAGTGATCGCAACTCTTCGTCCACGACGCCCAGCGTAGAGGGGTCGCGGGAGCGGAGGGACGTACATCACAAAGTCGGGGGGCTGGCGCGCTCGTTACCCGCCGGTTAGGCTCAATCGAGCGAGTCACCCACTCGCGCTACCGCTCACACGGTTTGGTGACGCAGCCGTCGTGAGCACGAAGGTCGGTTCGGTACCTCGTACCGCAGTCCGGCCCGGCTCCGGGACAGGGCCGGTCGGAATCCGCCGCTCCCGGGCGTGTGCGCGCCCGTGACGGCAGCACCGGGCGTGTGCGCTCGCAGCCCGGCGACACCCGCATTCCACGCAGCACTCGTGCACCCGGTGCGCCCCTCGGCGCACCCGGGCGCGTTTCCAGTCGTCACCCTCATTCCTGGAGTCCCGCGATGGCCACTCCCCAGCCCGACCCTTCCCTGTCCCCCCTGCGGACCGTCGCCGTCGTCGGCCTCGGCACCATGGGCACCGGCATCACCGAGGTCCTCGCCAAGGCGGGCCGCGAGGTGATCGGCATCGACATCAGCGAGGCCCAGGCCGCCGCGTCCCTCGCCGCCCTGGAGGCCGCCACCGCGCGTGCCGTCGCCCGGGGCAGGCTCACCGAGGAGGAGCGCGCCGGCGTCCTCTCCCGGGTCCGCACCGGTACCGACCTCTCGGCCGCGGCCGACGCCGACCTCGTCATCGAGGTGGTCCCGGAGTCGTACGACATCAAGCACCAGGTCTTCCGTGAACTGGACGGCGTCGTCCGCCCGGACACCATCCTCGCCACCGGCACCAACGCGCTCTCCGTGACCCGCCTGGCCGCCGACTCGGCCCGCCCCGAGCGCGTCCTCGGCCTGCACTTCTTCAACCCCGCCCCGGCGATGAAGCTGGTCGAGATCGTCTCCTCGGTGCTGACCGCGCCGAGCGCCGTCGCCACCGTCACCGACCTGGCGATCGAGCTGGGCAAGGAGCCGGTCGCGGTCGGCGACCGTCCGGGATTCGTCGCGGACGGGCTGCTGTTCGGGTACCTCAACCAGGCCGCCGCGATGTACGAGGCGAAGTACGCCTCCCGCGAGGACATCGACGCGGCCATGCGGCTGGGCTGCGGCCTGCCCATGGGCCCGCTCGCGCTGCTGGACCTGATCGGCATCGACACCGCGCGTACCGTCCTGGACGCCATGTACGCCGAGTCCCGTGACCGGCTGCACGCCCCGGCCCCGATCCTCAAGCAGCTCAGCGAGGCGGGCCTGACCGGCCGCAAGTCCGGGCGCGGCTTCTACAGTTACGAGGCTCCGGGCAGCGCCGTCGTGGTCCGTGACGCGGGGACCCCGCTGGACGGCGCCACCCCGGCCCCGGGCCGCACGGTCTCCTCGGTCGGGGTCGCCGGTTCCGGCACCATGGCCTCCGGGATCGCCGAGGTCTTCGCGAAGGCCGGGTACGAGGTGGTCCTCGCCGCCCGCAGCGAGGAGAAGGCGCAGGCGGCGAAGGCCCGGATCGGCAAGTCCCTGGACCGCTCGGTCGGCAAGGGGCGGATGACCGCCGAGGCCGCCGCGCGGACGCTGGACCTGATCACCCCGGCCGGCTCGTACGAATCCTTCGCACAGGTCGACCTGGCGGTGGAGGCGGTCGCCGAGGACCTGGAGGTCAAGCGGCAGCTGTTCCAGACGCTGGACAAGGTCTGCAAGCCGGGCGCCGTCCTCGCCACCACGACCTCCTCGCTGCCGGTGGTCGCCTGTGCCCGCGCCACCTCGCGTCCGCAGGACGTGATCGGGATGCACTTCTTCAACCCGGCGCCTGCCATGAAGCTGGTGGAGGTCGTGCGGACCGTGCTGACCGCCGAGGACGTGCACGCCACGGTGCGCGAGGTGTGCGCGAGGATCCGCAAGCACCCCGTCGACTGCGGTGACCGGGCCGGCTTCATCGTGAACGCGCTGCTGTTCCCGTACCTCAACAACGCGGTCAAGATGGTCGGGGAGCACTACGCCTCGCTGGACGACATCGACGCGGCGATGAAGCTCGGCGGCGGCTACCCGATGGGCCCGTTCGAACTGCTCGACGTGGTCGGCCTGGACGTCTCGCTCGCCATCGAGAAGGTGCTGCACCGGGAGTTCCGCGACCCGGGCCTCGCGCCCGCGCCGCTCCTGGAGCACCTGGTGGCGGCGGGCTGCCTGGGCCGCAAGACCGGCCGCGGCTTCCGCGAGTATGCCCGCCGCTGACGGCGTCGGCGACTGGTTCCGGGACGAGAAGGACTGGGGCGGACTGCTCGACCCCTGCGGGACGCCCCCGCCCCCCGCGGGCGGGGGTTACCCCGGGCGTGCGCATCAGGCTGCGCACATGCAGTACGTTCGGGTCATGTCCCAGCCCGCCAAGTCCTCACGTACCCCCGCCACGCCGGACGCGCCGGAAAGTGCCGCAGGCAGTCGCGCGGCGGCCCAGCGGCTCAAGATGCGCCGAGAACTGGCGGCCGCCGCGATGGAGCTCTTCGCGACGAAGGGGTACGAGGCGACCACCGTCGACGAGATCGCGGCCGCGGCCGGGGTCGCGCGCCGCACCTTCTTCCGGCACTTCCGCTCCAAGGAAGAGGCGATCTTCCCGGACCACGACGACACGCTGATCCGCGCGGAAGCCGTGCTCAACGCGGCCCCCGCGCACGAGCACCCGCTCGACACCGTGTGCCGTGGCATCAAGGAAGTGATGAAGATGTACGCGGGCCGGCCGGAGATCTCGGTCGCCCGTTACAAGCTCACCCGCGAGGTCCCCACGCTCCGCGAGGCCGAGATCGCCTCGGTGGCCCGCTACGAGCGCCTCTTCACCCGCTACCTCCTCGGGCACTTCGACGAGCACGCGCACGCGGACGACGCGAACGACGATCCGCTGCTGGCCGAGGTCGCCGCGTCGGCGGTGGTCACGGCCCACAACCACGTGCTGCGGCGCTGGCTGCGGGCGGGCGGCCAGGGCGACGTGGAGGCACAGCTCGACCACGCCTTCGCGATCGTCCGCAAGACGTTCGGGACCGGGATCGGGGCGGGCCGGGAGACCGCGCCCCGCGCCCCGGCCGCGGGAGCCTCGGCGCTCTCGCAGGGCGAGGTGCTGGTGACGGTGGCGCGGACGGACGCGCCGCTGGACGAGGTCATGCGCACCATCGAGCAGGCCCTCAAGGAACGCTGACCCCTCACGGGGAGTGTCTTGCGGCACTCCGTGCCTGTGACGACGGCCACCCGCCCGGGTGGCCGTTTTGGCATGTCAGGGGCCCTTTTCGGGCAACTTTCCGAGGCGGTGCGATCGATCATCGCTCATTTGTTACGTAAAGATTTCATCTGAGGGGAAGATCTGGCACTCAGTGCCTTGCGGCATGACACGCGGTGTCATACGTTGAGGGAGTCCGGCCTGTCCCGGTGAGCACACCAGCTCCCCCGTCGGACGCCTGCGTCACAGGCAACCTCCCGCGCCACAAAGCGCCGCCATAGCACCACCACCGCCGAACCGACGGCACGTACCCCGAAACCCTCAGCAGCACCGACGTAACCCTCAGCGCCCCTTCCCGCAAGGGGCGCACATCGCCGGAGGCAACACCGTGACCACTCAGGCCATCCTGGACGCGATCCAGTCGCCGGACTCGACGCCGGCCGACTTCGCCGCCCTGCCGCTCCCCGAGTCGTACCGCGCGATCACCGTGCACAAGGACGAGACGGACATGTTCGCCGGTCTGGAGACCCGCGACAAGGACCCGCGCAAGTCGATCCACCTCGACGAGGTCCCGCTGCCCGAGCTGGGCCCGGGCGAGGCGCTGGTCGCCGTCATGGCATCGAGCGTCAACTACAACTCGGTGTGGACCTCGATCTTCGAACCGCTGTCGACCTTCGGCTTCCTGGAGCGCTACGGCCGCCTCAGCGAGCTGACCAAGCGGCACGACCTGCCCTACCACATCATCGGCTCCGACCTCGCGGGCGTCGTCCTGCGCACCGGCCCCGGCGTCAACGCCTGGAAGCCCGGCGACGAGGTCGTCGCGCACTGCCTGAGCGTCGAGCTGGAGTCGAGCGACGGGCACAACGACACGATGCTCGACCCGGAGCAGCGCATCTGGGGTTTCGAGACCAACTTCGGCGGACTCGCCGAGGTCGCGCTCGTCAAGTCCAACCAGCTGATGCCGAAGCCGGACCACCTCAGCTGGGAGGAGGCCGCCGCCCCGGGCCTGGTCAACTCCACCGCCTACCGGCAGCTGGTCTCCCGCAACGGCGCCGGCATGAAGCAGGGCGACAACGTGCTGATCTGGGGGGCGAGCGGCGGCCTCGGCTCGTACGCCACGCAGTTCGCGCTGGCCGGCGGCGCCAACCCCGTCTGCGTCGTGTCCTCGCCGCAGAAGGCGGACATCTGCCGGGCGATGGGCGCCGAGGCGATCATCGACCGCAACGCCGAGGGCTACCAGTTCTGGAAGAACGAGCAGGAGCAGGACCCGCGCGAGTGGAAGCGCTTCGGCAAGCGCATCCGCGAGCTCACCGGTGGCGAGGACATCGACATCGTCTTCGAGCACCCCGGCCGCGAGACCTTCGGCGCGAGCGTGTTCGTCACCCGCAAGGGCGGCACGATCACCACCTGCGCCTCGACCTCCGGCTACATGCACGAGTACGACAACCGCTACCTGTGGATGTCGCTGAAGCGGATCATCGGCTCGCACTTCGCCAACTACCGCGAGGCCTGGGAGGCCAACCGGCTCATCGCGAAGGGCAAGATCCACCCGACGCTGTCGAAGACCTACTCCCTGGAGGAGACCGGGCAGGCCGCGTACGACGTGCACCGCAACCTCCACCAGGGCAAGGTCGGCGTGCTCTGCCTCGCTCCCGAGGAGGGCCTCGGCGTGCGCGACGAGGAGATGCGCGCCAAGCACCTCGACGCCATCAACCGCTTCCGCAACATCTGAGACACCCGAGGTCATAGATGACTGAGCGTCAGATCGCCGACGGGGCGCGTGAGCCCGCGCAGAGGGAAAAGGACCGGCCGTGGCTCATGCGCACGTACGCCGGGCACTCCACGGCCGAGGCGTCCAACGAGCTGTACCGGCGCAACCTCGCCAAGGGACAGACGGGTCTGTCGGTGGCGTTCGACCTGCCGACGCAGACCGGCTACGACCCCGACCACATCCTCGCCCGCGGCGAGGTCGGCCGGGTGGGCGTGCCCGTCTCGCACCTCGGTGACATGCGCCGCCTCTTCCAGGACATCCCCCTGGAGCAGATGAACACCTCGATGACGATCAACGCCACCGCGATGTGGCTGCTGGCGCTCTACCAGGTGGTCGCCGAGGAGCAGGGCGCGGACATCACCAAGCTCCAGGGCACCACCCAGAACGACATCGTCAAGGAGTACCTGTCCCGGGGGACGCACGTCTTCCCGCCGGGGCCGAGCCTCCGCCTGACGACGGACATGATCGCGTACACGGTCTCCCACATCCCGAAGTGGAACCCGATCAACATCTGCAGCTACCACCTGCAGGAGGCGGGCGCCACGCCGGTCCAGGAGAT
>NZ_JBEYFC010000434.1:0-7610 GCF_040634175.1 Streptomyces sp. NPDC007162 | reverse complement strand
GTCACGGTCTACGACTACGGCACCGAATCGCCCCTTTAGGGGCGCTGGGGGTACCCCCGGCCGAAGGCTGGGGGAGGAACTGCGCGACCAGCCGCACACGGCCCGCAGCCCCCCACGCACCGCACCCGGCACCCCCTCAGTGCACGTGGTTCGTAGCCTCGATCTGCTTCCAGGACTTCGGCTGCGCAACAGCCCCCACGGCCTTCGCCGCAGGCACCCCCGGCTTGCTCGGCTCGAACAGCCACGTGTCGAACAGCGCGCCCAGCGACTTCCCCGACACCTTCTCGGCGTACTCCTCGAAGTCACCGACCGACGCGTTCCCGTACGCGTGCTCCTTCGGCCACCCCTTCAGGATCGCGAAGAACGCGTCGTCACCGACCGCGTTCCGCAGCGCCTGCACGGCCAGCGCTCCCCGGTCGTACACGGCGATGTCGAACTGGTCGTCGGGACCGGGATCCCCCGGCTTGACCGTCCAGAACGCGTCGTCGGCCGGATGCGACGCGTACACGTAGTCGGCGAGCTCCTGCGTCGTCCCCTCGCCCTCGTGCTCCGACCACAGCCACTGTGCGTACCGCGCGAACCCCTCGTTGAGCCAGATGTCCTTCCAGCCCTTGAGGGAGACGTCGTCCCCGTACCACTGGTGGGCCAGCTCGTGCACGACCACCGACGTGTTGGAGCCGTTCGCGAACTGCTTCGGGCTGTAGTACACCCGGGTCTGCGTCTCCAGCGCGTAGCCGGTCGTGGTGTTGGGGACGTAACCGCCGGCCGAGCCGAAGGGGTAGGGACCGAAGTAGCCGCTCAGCCAGTCGACGAGCTCGCCCGTCCGCTCCACGCTCGCCCGCGCCGCCCCGTCGTTGTCCCCGAGGTCCTTGCTGTAGGCGTTGACGACCGGCACCCCGCCCTCGGAGGTGCTGGTGGTGATGTCGAACCTGCCGACCGCCAGCGTGGTCAGATAGGTCGCCTGCGGCTTGTTCTGCCGCCAGTTGTAGCGGGTCCAGCCGCGCTGCGTACTCGTCGACTGGAGTGTGCCGTTGGAGATCGCCTGGGTGCCTTCGGGGACGGCCACCGACACGTCGTAGGTCGCCTTGTCCAGCGGGTGGTCGTTGCTCGGGTACCACCACCAGGCCGCCTCGGGCTCGTCCGCCGCGACCGCGCCGTCCGGTGTGCGGTGCCACGTGTTGAAGCCGTACGCGCTCTTGGTCGACGGCACCCCGCTGTAACGGACGACGACGGTGATCGGCGTGCCCTTCGCCAGCGGCGACTTCGGCGTGATCACCAGCTCGTGCTGGCCCGAGGTGGTGAAGGCGGCCTGTGTTCCGTTGACCCGCACTTCGCTCACGTCCAGCAGGAAGTCCAGGTCGAAGCTGGACAGGTCCTGCGTGGTCCGCGCCAGGATCGTGGCCGTTCCGGCCAGTTCGTCGGTGGCGGGTTGGTACTGCAGGCGCAGGTCGTAGTGGGAGACGTCGTAGCCGCCGTTGCCGTAGTACGGGTAGTAGGGGTCGCCGATGCCCGGTGCGCCGGGGCCGTAGCTCGCCGCGGATGCCGGGATCGCCAGCAGCAGGGAGGCCGCCGCGAGGACGCCCGGCGCGAGGATTCTGCGGTGCAAGTGAACTCCAGGTCGGTAGGGGGGCCGGGGCGCACCCAGCGGGCCGGGACGCCGCGTCGTTGGAGCATGCATCTGGTGGATGGAGCACGAGCCTGTTCGGAGCCTATTCAGTCCCTGTGACCCCTGGCCTGTCCATGGCCCCCGCTGTCACACGATCGCCATTCGGCCGTAATCCGATCCGACTGTCCCTCAGGCGCCCCCTTCTGCACGGGAGTTGACCGAGGTAGCGTCCGCCGCATGCCGATTCGTACGCGCTTCACGATCTGGAGACCGTTCGCCGTGGCGGCCGTCGCAGCCCTGATTGCCGCCTTCCTCACCCCGGCCGCGGCCCGGGCCTCTGGTACCCCCGGGGAGAGCCGGCCCGTCTACTCGTACGCCCACGCCATCCGCGAGGCGGTCTGGGTGGACACCGGACTCGACTCCGACGGCGACGGGAAGACCGACCGGGTCGCCGCCGACATCGTCCGCCCCGCGGAACCCGCCGCCCAGGGCCGCAAGGTGCCGGTCATCATGGACGCCAGTCCCTACTACTCGTGCTGCGGCCGGGGCAACGAGAGCCAGCTCAAGACGTACGACGCCCAGGGGAACGTCGTCCAGATGCCGCTGTTCTACGACAACTACTTCGTGCCCCGCGGCTACGCCTTCGTCGGCGTCGACCTGGCCGGGACCAACCGCTCGGACGGCTGCGTCGACGTCGGCGGCCGCTCGGACATCCGGTCCGCGAAGGCCGTCATCGACTGGCTGAACGGCCGCGCCAAGGCATACAGCAGCCGCACCGGCACCACCACGGTCAGGGCGACCTGGACCAACGGCAGAACGGGCATGATCGGCAAGAGCTGGGACGGCACCATCGCCAACGGTGTCGCCGCCACCGGCGTGAAAGGCCTGAAGACGATCGTCCCGATCAGCGCCATCTCCTCCTGGTACGACTACTACTTCGCCCAGGGCGCCCCGCTCTACGACTCCGGCCCCGACTGGCTGGCCGACGCGGTGGAGAGCGACGCGGCCCACGCCGGGTGCGCCGCAGTCCAGCGGAAACTGGTCGACGGCGCCCCGCGCAGCGGCGACTGGACCGGTCTGTGGACCGAGCGGGACTACGTCAAGGACGCGGCCAGGGTGAAGGCCAGTGTGTTCCTCGTGCACGGCATGCAGGACCTCAACGTCCGCACCAAGCACTTCGGCCAGTGGTGGGACGCCCTCGCGAAGAACGGCGTCCGGCGCAAGATCTGGCTCTCCCAGACCGGCCACGTCGACCCCTTCGACTACCGGCGCGGTGCCTGGGTCGACACCCTGCACCGATGGTTCGACCATGAACTCCTCGGCTACGACAACGGCATCGACCGTCAGCCGATGGCCGACATCGAGCGCCACCCCGACCAGTGGGTGACCTCCTCCGTCTGGCCGCCGCGCGGCACGCGGGCCACCACCCTGCGCCCCGCCGCCGGCAGCCGGCCCGGCGTCGGCGCCCTCGGCCTGCGCAAGGGCACCGGCACCGAGACCTTCACCGACGACCCGCGGCAGAGCGAGACCGACTGGGCGGCCCGGCTCGCCACCCCGACCTCGGACAAGGCCGGCTTCCTCACCGCGCCGCTCACGCACGACCTGCGGCTGTCCGGCTCCTCCGAGGTCACGGTCACCGCCACCCCGACCACGTCGACGGCCCACCTGACCGCCGTCCTGGTCGACCTCGGCCCGGACACCGTCCGGGACTACTCCGACGCGGCCGAGGGCATCACCACCCTCACGGACCGCAGCTGCTGGGGCGAGAGCACGGCCGGTGACAGCGCCTGCTTCCTGAAGACCGCCGCCAAGACCAAGGCCGTCGACTACACCGTCCTCAGCCGCGGCTGGGCCGACCTCGGCACCTACGCCGACCCCGGCAAGGGCGTCCCGCTCACCCCGGGCAAGGCGTACACGATCACCGTCGATCTGGCGGCCACCGACCATGTCGTACCGAAGGGACACCGGCTGGCGCTGATCGTCGCGGGCACGGACAAGGACCTCATCGACCCGCCGTCCACCACCCCGACGCTCACGCTGGACCTGTCCCGTACGGCGGCCAGGGTCCCGCTGGTCGGCGGTCCGGCCGCGTTCGCCGCCGCCACCACCACCCGGTGGACCGCCCCCACGGCGGACACCCTGGACGGCGTCCGCGCCCCGCACACCGCCCACCGAGTCCCGGCGAGCTGAGCACCGGAGTCCCCGAGGGACGCAGTTCTAGGCGGCCGGTCCGGTGTCCACCAGGCCGGCCGCCTCCCGGGCGCACCCCCAGGCCACCGTGACCCCGGCCCCGCCGTGCCCGTAGTTGTGGACCAGCAGCCCGCCGTCCGGCCGGGGTTCACGCGCCAGCCGGACCGCTCCCCGGTACGGCCGCAGCCCCACCCGGTGCGCCAGGACCCGCGCCCCGGCGATCTCCGGCCGTACCGCCGCACACCGCGCCACGATCCCGGCCGCGACGGCCGGATCCGGCTCCAGGGACCAGACGTCCTCCTCCGCCGTACCGCCGAGCAGCAACCCGCCGGGCTGCGGGAAGAAGTAGGCGGACGCGCCCCCTGCCACCTCGTCGGCCGACGTGTACCAGGTCGTGATCCCCGGATTCTCCACCACGACCAGCTGCCCGCGCACCGGACGCACAGCGGGATCCGGCACCAGCGAACGAGCGCCCAGCCCGGAGCAGTTGACCACGACCGGCGCGGGCACCTCGTGCAGCCCGCGCACCTCCCGCTCCTCGACCGTCCCGCCCGCCCGCTCCAACCGCTCCCGCAGCCAGGCCAGATGGACCGGCATGTCGATCAACGGCAGTCGCGCCGCGACACCTTCGTCCGTGTCGGTGAGCCCCGGCACCCGCGCCGCCCAGGGACCCACCTCGTCCAGCCGCAGCCCCCCGTGTACACCCTCGACCAGGCGTACACCGGTCTCCTCGGGCCGCACCGCCAACTCCTCGTACACCACCAGGGAGGCCAGCGCCCATTCCCCGACCAGTGCCTCCGGCTCGATGCGGTACGGCCACCACAGCGCACCGGCGACCGCCGAGGTCGTACGCCCGCCGGTCTCCCGCGCCCACACCCGCACCCGGCGGCCGCCCTCGGCCAGCACCACCGCCGTGGTCAGCCCGACCACCCCGGCACCGACCACGATCACTTCGTCGCTCAGCTCGTACGCCACAGCGCGACGTTAGCCGAATATGTCATGCCGCGCTCAGAACGTCCCGCTCTGGGGATACTCACAGCATGTCTGCCGCATACGCGACCTTCGGCCTGGCCCCGGCGACGCGCGCCGGCGGTGTCCGTGCCGACGGCGGCTACCAGCTCCACCGGGACTTCGTGGACTTCGTCGTCGACGGCCGCCCGTTGCTGTTCCAGCTCTCCGACCTGGACGCCGTCTCCCCGCTCGCCTCCGACGTCCCGCCCGCGATCTTCACCGCCCAGGTCCGCTGCCTCCTACTGGACGCCGAACCGCCGCTGCCCGACGACCGGTACGTCATCTACGGCTGCCCCGAGTGCGAGGACCTGGCCTGCGGCGCGGTCACCGCGCGTATCGAACGAGACGGCGACGACTACGTCTGGCGCGACTTCGCCTGGCAGACCGGCCCGCACGCCGATCTGGAACTCAACGGCTACCACGGCATCGGCCCGTTCCGCTTCCACGGTCCCGGCTACCGCGAGGCACTCGGCGCCCTCCTGACGGACCCCGGCCCGCCGGCCGGCCGCCGCGTCCTGCTGATCGGCGCCCGGGTCGCCCTCCTCGCGAGGCTGGCCGCGGCCCTGCGCACCATCGGCATCGGCGCCGACATCACCCGCGACGCCGACGGCGTCCCCGCCGAGGAACTCGGCCGCTACGACGCCGTGGCCTTCGGCCCCACCGCCGGGGAGCCCGAGCGAGCCGCCGTACGCGAGGCGTTCGACCGGGCGGGCGTGGCGGTCGCGTACGTCGACGGGCTCGCCCCGATCATCCCGCTCCTCGTCGCCCAGATCGAGCACGCCCTCGACCACAGCCCGCTCCCGCAGCGCCGGCTGGCCCGCCTGGTCGCCGCCGTCGGCACCGCCGGCGTCGAGGTCACCGCGCCCTGCCGGGTACGGCTCACCGCGTACCGGCTCGACCGGCTCTCCCGGCCCCGCACCCACGAGCTCTTCGACGGCCTCCTGGAACCCGGCAGCCACCGCATTCCGCTCGACGGGAGATCGGCCAAAGGCGCGTCCTACGTCGTGGCCCGGACCACGGGCGGCGTCCTGGTGACGGCGACGACCCGCTGACCGGGGCGGGAACGGGACGCGGAGCGCGCTGCCCGGACCATTAGGATCGGCCTTCTGATGACTGCCACCCTCGTCGCCAAGAACCTCGCCGCCGGGCACGGCGACCGCTCGCTCTTCTCCGGGCTCGACCTCGTCGTCGCGCCCGGAGACGTGATCGGTCTGGTCGGTGCCAACGGCGCGGGCAAGTCCACCCTGCTCCGGCTGCTCGCCGGGCTCACCGCCCCCGAGCAGGGCGAGCTGCGGCTCTCCCCGCCGACCGCGACCGTCGGCCATCTGCCCCAGGAACCGGAGCGGCGGCCCGGGGAGACCGTCCGCGCGTTCCTCGCCCGGCGCACCGGCGTCGCCGAGGCACAGCGCGTGATGGACGAGGCGACCCAGGCCCTGGTGGACGGCGCACCGGGCGCCGACGATGCCTACGCCGTCAGCCTGGAGCGCTGGCTCGACCTCGGCGGCGCCGACCTGGAGGAGCGGGCCGAGGAGGTCGCCGACTCACTGGGCCTGGCCGTCGACCTGGACCAGCCCATGACCGCCCTGTCCGGCGGCCAGGCGGCCCGCGCGGGCCTCGCCTCCCTGCTCCTGTCCCGGTACGACGTCTTCCTCCTCGACGAACCCACCAACGACCTCGACCTCGACGGCCTGGAGCGCCTCGAACGCTTCGTGACCGGTCTGCGCGCGGGCACGGTCGTCGTCAGCCACGATCGCGAGTTCCTCACCCGCACGGTCACCAAGGTCCTCGAACTCGATCTCGCCCAGCGGCAGATCAACCTCTTCGGCGGCGGCTACGAGGCCTACCTGGAGGAACGCGACGTGGCCCGCCGGCACGCCCGAGAGGACTACGAGGAGTACGCCGACAAGAGGGCCGCCCTCCAGGACCGGGCCCAGATGCAGCGCTCCTGGATGGACAAGGGCGTCAAGAACGCCCGGCGCAAGGCGTCCAACGACAACGACAAGATCGGCCGCAAGTTCCGCAGCGAGGCCAGCGAGAAGCAGGCCGCCAAGGCCCGTCAGACCCAGCGCATGATCGAGCGCCTGGACGTCGTCGAGGAGCCGCGCAAGGAGTGGGAGCTGCGCATGGAGATCGCGGCGGCCCCGCGCTCGGGCGCCGTCGTGGCGACCCTGCGGGACGCCGAGGTACGGCGCGGGGACTTCACCTTCGGTCCGGTCTCCCTCCAGATCCACTGGGCGGACCGGGTCGCGGTGACCGGCGCGAACGGCGCGGGCAAGTCGACGCTGCTCGCCGCGCTGCTGGGCCGGGTGGAGCTGGACGCCGGGCACGCGGCCCTCGGCTCCGGGGTACTGGTCGGCGAGGTCGACCAGGCCCGCAAGCTCTTCCACGGCACCGAGTCCCTGCTGGACGCCTTCTGCGCCGCGGTCCCGGACACCGAACCGGTCGAAGTGCGCACCCTGCTGGCCAAGTTCGGCCTCAAACAGGAGCATGTGCTGCGCCAGGCGGGCACCCTCTCCCCGGGGGAACGCACCCGCGCCGCCCTGGCGCTGCTCCAGGGCCGTGGCGTCAACCTCCTCGTCCTGGACGAACCCACGAACCACCTGGACCTGCCCGCGATCGAGCAACTGGAGTCCGCCCTCGACGCCTACGAGGGCACCCTCCTCCTGGTCACCCACGACCGCCGCATGCTGGACGCGGTACAGGTCACCCGCCGCCTGGATAAGGCGGGATCAGCTGAGCTGCCTGGATCAGCCGCCAGCCGTCCCGTAGCGCCGCCACCCCCGACTCGTACGGCGGTTCGTCG
>NZ_JBEYFC010000433.1:0-7678 GCF_040634175.1 Streptomyces sp. NPDC007162 | reverse complement strand
CCGGCGGCCATGCCGCCGGCGGCTCCTGGGCACGGGCCCGGGAGTCCGGAGCCACCGCCGCGGGGTGGCTGGGCCGGCGGGCGCTGCGGCTGCTCCTCCCGGTGGGCGTCTACAGCGGTCTGGTGCTGGTCGCCGTCGGTGTCTGCGCGGCGGCCGGTGTGGACGCGGACACGCTTGCGCTGGTGGGCTGGGCGATGGCGATGCAGTTCTGGTTCCTTCCGGTGTATCTGCTGCTCAGCGCCCTGACTCCGGTGATGTACGCGGCCCACCGGCGCTGGGGGCCGCGCGTCCCGCCGGCCATGGGTACGGTGGCGCTGGCGGTCGACGTGCTCGTGGTGCGGGAGCACACGCCGTACGTAGGGCTGCTCGACTACGTGCTCGTCTGGGGCGTGGCCTACCAGCTGGGCTTCTGCTGGCGCGACGGGCTGCTGACCGGGCGGCGGTACGTGCCGGTCGCGATGGCTGCGGGCGGCCTGGCCGCCTTCGCCGCGCTGGTGGCCCTCGGGCCGTTCCCGGTCAGCCTGATCGCGGTGACCGGACAGCACCCCGGCAACACCGATCCGCCGTCCGCCGCGATGCTGGCGTGGGTGGTGGCCCAGGCCGGACTGTGCCTGCTCGCCGCACCGGCGGTACGGCGACTGCTGGAGCGCGAGCGGGTGTGGCGGGTGGTCCGTCTCCTGAGCGCGGCCAGCATGACGCTGTATCTGTGGCACATGCTGCCGGTGCTGGTCGCCGCCGCCGCGTTCTACCTGACCGGCCTCGCGCCCGAGCCGGGCCTGGGCTCGGGCGCCTGGTGGGCGCTGCGGGTGCCGTGGCTGCTGCTGCTCGGCCTGGTCCTGGCAGGCGTCGTGGCCGCGCTCGGCCCGCTGGAACGCGGGCTGACCGTGCTGTACGAGCGGACCAGTCCGGACGCCGGGCTGCGCCGCGCCCGGCCGCTGTGGCTCGGTCTGGCCCTGGATGTCCTCGCGCTGAGCCGGCTGGCCGTGCGCGGCTTCGCGCCGGACGGCCGGCTGCCCGTGCTGCCCGCCCTGGGGCTGGCGCTGGGCACGGCCCTGGTGCTGCTCACCCGGTGGGCCGCGGCACGCCGAGCTGCCGCGGTCCCGGGAGCTGTGCTACGGTGAGTCAGTCGCAGTTGTGGTACCCATGAACTTGGTGCGCCTGACGGGAATGTTCATCCATCAGGCGCATTGTTTGTTTTCCCGGCATCTCCGGATGGGGCCTCTGCCTACAGAAGGAGAATGTCATGGCACAGGGAACCGTGAAGTGGTTCAACTCTGAAAAGGGCTTCGGTTTCATCGAGCAGGACGGCGGCGGCCCCGACGTCTTCGCCCACTACTCGAACATCGCGACCCAGGGCTTCCGTGAGCTCCAGGAGGGCCAGCGGGTCTCCTTCGACGTCACGCAGGGCCAGAAGGGCCCGCAGGCGGAGAACATCGTCCCCGCCTGATCACCGGACGCGTATCCGCTCACCGGGGTCCGCACCGTCATGGTGCGGACCCCGGTTTGTGCTGTTTCCAGGAAGGCAGACCCCCGCATGTCCCGCAGACCCCAGAAGTCGAACCGGCGCGCCCCGTCACCCCGACCGTCCGTGTCGTCGTCGGCGGAGTTCCGGCTGCCGCAGAGCACGACACCCCCGCTCCCGGCCGTCGAGGACTTCGCGGCTCTGGACATGCCCGCAGGGCTGCTGAAGACCCTCACCGCGCAGGGTGTGACCGCTCCTTTCCCCATCCAGGCCGCCACCCTGCCCAACTCGCTGGCGGGCCGCGATCTGCTCGGCCGGGGGCGTACCGGTTCCGGCAAGACCCTCGCGTTCGGCCTTGCGGTCCTGGCCCGTACGGCCGGTCTGCGCGCGGAGCCCAGGGCACCCCTCGCCCTGGTGCTGGTGCCCACCCGGGAACTCGCCCAGCAGGTGACGGACGCGCTGACCCCCTACGCGACGGCGGTGAACCTCCGGCTGGCCACGGTGGTCGGCGGCCTCTCCCTCACCAAGCAGGCCGGTACGCTCCGGCGCGGCGCGGAGGTTCTCGTCGCGACCCCCGGCAGGCTCAACGACCTCGTGGAGCGCGGTGACTGCGTACTCGACCAGGTAGGCATCACGGTGCTGGACGAGGCCGACCAGATGACCGACATGGGTTTCCTGCCGCAGATCACCAAGCTGATCGAGCTGGTACGGCCGGACGGCCAGCGCATGCTCTTCTCGGCGACCCTGGACCGCAACATCGATCGTCTGGTGCAGCGGTTCCTGACCGACCCCGTGGTGCACTCCGTGGATCCGTCGGCGGGGGCCGTGACCACCATGGAGCACCATGTGCTCCACGTCCAGGACGAGACCGACAAGAAGGCGGTCACCACGCGGATCGCGGCCCGTGACGGCCGGGTCATCCTCTTCCTCGACACCAAGCGGTCCGCCGACCGGCTCGCCAAGCGGCTGCTGGCCGTCGGTGTCCGGGCGGCGGCGCTGCACGGGGGACGCTCCCAGCCGCAGCGCACCCGCACCCTGGAGCAGTTCAAGAACGGCCAGGTCACCGCGCTGGTGGCGACGAATGTCGCGGCCCGGGGCATACACGTCGACGACCTCGACCTCGTGGTGAACGTGGATCCGCCCACCGACCACAAGGACTACCTCCACCGGGGCGGCCGCACGGCCCGCGCCGGTGACTCCGGCAGCGTGGTCACCCTGGTCCTGCCCGAGCAGCGGCGGGACGTCACCCAACTGATGTCGGACGCGGGCATCCGCCCCCGGACGGCCCACGTCAGGTCGAGCGACGCTGAGCTGGCCGGCATCACCGGCGCCCGCGAGCCCTCCGGTGTGCCCGTCACCATCGAGGTGCCCCAGCCGGCGGAAGCGGCGCAGTCCCGCACGGCCGGGAAGGCCGCCGACGGCCGCGGCAGACGCGCCGGCCGGCGCCGAGGCGGCCGCGGATCCGCGGCGCCGGACGCCGCCACCCGCACCACGGGCACGAACACCCGGAGGGGGAGCACCGGCGAGCAGGGGCGGGGCACCTCCGAACAGACGGCGGGCGCCACCGGCAGGAAGAGGTCCACCGCCACGCGGGCAACCGGCTCCACCGGTCAGTCCCGAGGCACGTCCACCCGGACGGCCGGCTCCACCGCCCAGCCGCGAGGAGGCACGAAGGCCACGCGTACGGCGGGCACCACCGCCCAGGCGAGGACCGCCGCCACCGGCAACACGACGGGCTCCACGGCCGGCGGGACGCGCTCCACCTCCCGCGGCGCGACGGGATCCGCCTCCCGCACGAGGGGCACCGCCTCCCGTACACGAGGCGCCTCCACCCGCGGCGACTGACCGGGGCGCGGTTCCACCCGGCTTCCGGGCCCGGCAGCCGCCCCCGCCGTACGGGGAGGCGCCTCCACCCGCGCGGCGGGCGCCGCCTTCCGTACACGAGGCGCCTCCACCCGCGGCGACTGACCGGGACGCGGTTCCACCGGGCTGCCGGGACCGGCCGCCGAACAACCCGACCTCACGGCCACCGGGCCCCGCCGCACAACCGCCGCCCCTCCCCCACACCAGGCTCCCGAGGGCTCACCGCCGCCCGCCAACCAGGCCCACAGCCGCCGGGCCCGGGCTCCGCCGCCGAACCACCCGCCCTCACAGCCGCCGGGCCACCGGGCCCGCCGTCGGGCTCCGGTCAGCTCCCTACGCGGCGAAGGGGCCCGGGATCTCCCCCGAGCCCCGGCGGATCAGCCGGGTCGGCATCACCACCGTGCGTGAGGGTGAGGCGTCGCCGTGGATGCGGGCGAACAGGAGGTGCGCCGCGCTGGTGGCGAGGGCGACCGGGTCCTGGGCGATCACCGTGACCGGAGGCGTCAGCCGGGCGGCGAGCGCGAAGTCGTCGAAGGAGACGAAGGCCAGACCGGGCGGGAGCACGGCCAGGGCGCCGAAGGCGAGGAGTTCGTTGCCGGCCAGCAGAGCCGTCGGCGGGTCGGGCAGCGCCAGCATCCCGGTGACCGCCTCCGCCGCCTCAGGTCCCGATCGCACCCCCTCCCTGACCAGCGTCGGGTCCGCCGCGATCCCCGCCGCCGTCAACGCCGCGACGTAGCCCCGCCGGCGTTCGCCGAACGTCCAGATCTCCGGTATGTCGCCGACGTACCCGATCCTGCGATGGCCGCCTGCCACCAGGGACCCCACGGCCTCCCGCACCGCACCGAAGTTGTCGACCACCACAGCGTCCACGTCCAGGCCGGGTGCCGCCCGGTCCACGCAGACGATCTTCGTGCCCTGGACCTGGGCGGGGCGCAGGAAGCGGTGGCCGCCCGCCGCCGGGGTGAGGATCAGCCCGTCGACCCGCCGGGCGGTGAACGCGGCGATCACCTCGCGTTCACGGCGCAGGTCGGCCCGGCTGGAACCGATGAGCATGACACTGCCACGCTGCCGGGCGACGTCCTCGGCGGCGGAGGCGACCGCCGCCATGAAGGGGTCCGCGACGTCGTCGACCAACAGCCCTATGGTCTGGCTCAGTTCGCGGGTGCGACGCAACTGCCGTGCCACGTCGTCGCGTTGGTACCCGAGTTTGCGGACCGCGGCCTCCACCCGGGCGGCGGTGTGCGGGGCGACGGCCGCATCGCCGTTGACGACCCGGGACACCGTCATCGCGCTGACGCCCGCTTCCGCGGCGACGTCCTTCATGGTCGGCCGGGTCGCTGCCACGCCACGTCCTCCCGCTGCGTCACGTTTGAGCGTCGACTCGTTAACGTTACCAACTCGATGGCATATCAACAGCCGTACAAATAGCGGGAATTGAAACCGTGGTAACACGATTGCCCGCCGTGTGCACCACCCTTGACACCCCGCTGCGGGCGCCCCAAGAATCAGCCAAGCTGTTAACGATACCAACCAGAAGGCACAACATGGCCTCTGCAAGGGAACCACTGCTCACAGCACATGGAGTGGTCAAGCGTTTCGGCCACGTCCAGGCGCTCTCGGGCGCCGATTTCACGGCATACCCCGGCGAGGTCGTCGCCCTGATCGGCGACAACGGCGCCGGCAAGTCCACTTTGGTGAACGTCCTGTCGGGCGTGCTCGCCCCCGACGCGGGCGAGGTCCGCCTGGACGGCGCACCCGTCCGGTTCTCCGGTCCGATGGACGCCCAGCGGCACGGCGTCGAGACGGTGTACCAGGACCTGTCACTCGCCCCCGATCTCGACGCGGCGGCCAATCTCTACCTCGGCCGGGAGATCGTGCGCGGCGGGCTGCTCGGCCGCATCGGCGTTCTCGACCGGCCCGCGATGCGCCGGGAGGCGGTACGGGCCTTCGCCGAACTCGGCGTCGAACTGAAGGATGTGACGGCCGCGGTGACAACGTTGTCCGGCGGTCAGCGGCAGTCCGTCGCGGTGGCTCGCGCGGTCGCCTTCGCCCACAAGGTCATCTTCATGGACGAGCCGACCGCCGCGCTGGGCGTCGTACAGCGCGCCCGGGTCCTGGAGACCGTGCGCAGAGTCGCCGACCAGGGCATCTGTGTCGTACTGATCAGCCACAACATGCCTGAGGTGCTGTCGGTGGCGGACCGGGTGGAGGTGCTGCGGCTGGGCCGGCGCGTCGCGTCGTACACCGCGGCCGACACCACGATCGAGGAGCTCGTCGGGGCGATGACCGGGTCGCTGGACGGCCCGAGCGGGGGCAGGGAAGCGGAGGGCGGCCGATGAGCGCGGAGAGCCAGAAGGCGGCGGCCGTCGACGGCCGTCCGGGCGTGCCGGAGTGGCTCCGCCGGGCCGCGAGCCTCAACGAACTGTGGACCTTCGTGATCCTGGTGGCCCTGGTGGCGTTCTTCACCATCGCGGCGCCGGGCAAGTTCTTCACCACGTACGACATCACCCAGATCGCCGTGAACGCGGCCATCTACCTGGTGCTCGGTGTCGGCATGACGTTCGTGATCATCACGGCGGGCATCGACCTGTCGATCGGCTCGGTGCTGGTGCTGGCCGCGGTGGCCGCGGGTGAGTACAACCTCCACCACGGCGGTCCCGACTCCGGCTGGGGCACGGTCGCGATCTGTGCCGTCATCGCGCTGGCGGTGGGCACGGCGTGGGGCGCGCTGCAGGGCGCGGTGGTGGCGAGCGGCAAGGTACCGCCGCTGATCGTGACGCTGGGCGGGCTGGGCGCGGCGCTCGGGATCGCCGAACTCGCCACCGGCGGCCAGGATCCCGCCGGGGCGGCCTCCACACACCTGCAGAACAGCCTCGGTTTCGGCAAGGTGCTCGGCATCCCCTGGATGGTGATCCTGGCCGCGGTGGTGACGGCGCTGTTCGGCGCGGTGCTGGCCGGTACCCGGTTCGGCGAGCACACCCTCGCGATCGGTTCGAACCCGACCGCCGTGCGACGGGCGGGCATACCCGTGGGCCGGCACCTGGTGAAGGTGTACGGCCTGATGGGGCTGCTGGCCGGGCTCGGCGCGGTGATGTGGCTGGCCTCGTACGGCACGACGTCGATCGCCGGGCACTCCACCGACAACCTGAAGGTGATCACCGCGGTGGTGCTCGGCGGTACCAGCCTGTTCGGCGGCCGCGGTTCGGTGCTGGGCACCGTGATCGGCGTGTTCATCCCGGCGGTGCTGACCACCGGGCTGATCGTGATCGGCGTCCAGCAGTACTGGCAGGACGTGGCGGTGGGCGTGGTGCTGGTCGTGGCCGTCTACGTCGACCAGCTGCGCAGGAAGACCCGGGAACGCGCATGACGAGTGACAAGGAGAACTCTGTGATGGGGAGCATTCGCAAGCGGCGCGGGTTGCTGGTCGCGGTGGGCACGGTGCTGGCCCTGGGCGCGGCCTCGGCGTGCGGTTCGTCGAACGACGGTGGCGGCTCGGGGAGTTCGGGCGGCGTCAAGGGCAAGAAGGTCCGGCTGATCACGGGGGTGAAGAGCGACCCGTTCTACATCACCATGACCTGTGCCGCGCAGCAGGAGGCCAAGGCCAAGGGGATGGACTTCACTGCCGACGGTTCCGCGCAGTGGGACGTGTCGGTGCAGCGTCCGCTGCTCGACTCGGTGGCGGCGGCGCGCCCGGACGGGCTGCTGATCTCGCCGGTCGACACCAGCGCGCTGACGCCGTCGCTCAAGCAGATCCAGTCGGCCGGTACCAAGGTGGCGCTGGTGGACACGACGGTGAGCGACGGTTCCGTGGGCATCACCCGGATCTCCTCGGACAACGAGAAGGGCGGCCGGGTCGCGGCCGACGCGCTGGCGAAGCTGATGAACGAGAAGGGCTCGGTCATCGTCATCAGCGTCAAGCCCGGCGTGTCGACGACCGACGCACGGATCAAGGGCTTCACGGAGGAGATGGGCAAGTACCCGAACATCAAGGTGCTGCCCACGCTCTACGACAACGACCTGCCGGCCACCGCAGCCTCCCAGATCCAGTCGACCCTGGCCGCCCATCCCGACCTGGGCGGTGCGTTCGCGGGCAACACCAACACCGGCACCGGTATCGCCACCGGACTGAAGCAGGCCGGCAAGCAGGGCGCGGTGAAGGTGGCCGCGTTCGACGCGGAGCCGGACGAGGTCGCCGCGCTGAAGGCGGGCACCCTCCAGGTGCTGGTCGCGCAGGACCCGGCGGCGATCGGGAGGCAGGCGGTGGACCAGCTCGCCGACGCCTTCACACCAAACTCAACTGCCGCCGGGGGCCCGCCGGTTACACCCCGACCGTCCTCGTCCCGGCGCGGGTTA
>NZ_JBEYFC010000432.1:0-7685 GCF_040634175.1 Streptomyces sp. NPDC007162 | reverse complement strand
TCGGTCCCGGGGAGGAATCCCCGGGACCGAGCCCGTTCGGTGTATGCGCTGGAGCGCGTGTCAGCCGGGGGTGGTGGTGCCTTCCGTCTCGCTGGCGGCCTTCAGCGGGTCTCCCGGCAGCGTCTCGGCGATGTCGGCCGCCTCCGCGTCACCGGCCGCGATCCGGGCCTGCTGGCCCAGGTTGCGGGTCTCGGCCTTGCGGGCGAGGGCGGCCACCGCACCGTTGAACTGCTCGATGGAGGTGGGCTCGTCCGGGCCCAGCAGGTAGCGCTTGAGTTCTTCGCGGTCCGCGGCCAGCGGGTCGGCGGACGGATCACGGACGGCGTCCAGCAGGCCGCCGAGTTCCTTGGCGCTGTTGGAGAGGATCACAGCGGCCCGCACCGCGGTGTTGGCCTGCTTGAACTCCTCCACTCCGACGCCCGCGGAGTCGGTCACGGCGTACGGCTTACCGCTCGCGATGAAGTCGGAGACCACGCTGGAGATGTCGGAGACCATCGCGTCGGAGACGTTGAAGCAGTCGTACAGGCGCGGTTCGGCGCCCGTGATGACCCGGTGTTCGTGCGTGGGGAAGGAACGCCACAGAGCGTCGTTCCACTCGGCGCGCAGCCGGGCGACTTCTTCGTGCTTCTTGAGGTCGACGACGTCGTCCCGGCTGGCCTCGGCCTCGTCGCGCTTCTCGTCGCCGGTGCCGGTCAGCTCGACCAGGCGGGCCTCGATACGGGTGAGCTCGGCCTGGGCCGCCGCGTGGGCGGCCGCGTCGGTGGTGAAGCGGGGGTCGGTGGCGCGCTGGGCGGCGGCCTTCTCGATGAGGGCGGTGACCCGCCGGTGGGCGGCGCCTGCCTCTGGGCTGACCGTGCCGGTGAAGGGGTGCGGCTTGTACAGGACACGGACCGGCGGGTCCGCCTTGACCAGCTTCTTCACGATGTTCTCGCCGGCGAGCAGTAGGGAGGTGTTGCCGGGGTTGCCGTCCCAGCCTTCCCAGGTGGGCGCGTAGAGAACGGTGGGGACACGGCCGTCGGGTACGCCCTGCCAGTGCTGGATGGGGGCCAGCTGCGGGCGGCCGACCTCGACGATGTCGTCGTCGCGGACCCCGACGTCGGCGATGGCGTAGCGGTCGCGGCCCGCGCGGCCGGCGGTCCACACCTCGTCGTACACCTTGCTGAACGGGTTGACGCTGGCCAGTTTGTCGCTGTCGCCGTGGCCGATGAAGACGTGCTTCATCGTGGGGACGCGCAGCAGGTGGATGTTCTTGCCGACGTTGGCCGCGTAGAGGGCGACGCGGACCGTGGCCAGGTCCATGTTCATCAGGTGCACACCGCCGGGCACGCAGATGACGGGGACCGTGGTAGGGGCGAGACTCTGCAGGATGACCCGTTCGCGCAGCAGGATCAGCGGGCGGGAGTCCAGCTGCTCCATGGTCTCCAGCCACATGTTGACCTGGTAGGCGGAGTCCTTGGAGCCGGAGAAGTACAGGACGGTCTCGGGCTTGTACTCGGCGAGCCAGTCGTCGACGGCGGCCAGGACGGTGTCGGCGTCCGGCGGGGTCTTGCGGCCGCGCACGTAGGGCATCAGCACCAGCACGTACAAGGAGCCGAGGCCGAGGGTGAGGCCGACGCCGATGAATCCGGCGACGGCGCTGTTGGTGACTCCCGAGATCAGCAGGCCGACGACGGCCGCGAGGTCGAGATGGAGCATCTTCTCGGCGGAGCGGTCCAGCAGGCCCTGCGGCGGGGCGTCCGGGATGCGGATGCGGGACTTCAGGTCGACGTTGCGGGTGGCGACCGGCATCCGGCGGCGGTTGCGAATCAGCTGGACCAGTGCGCCGTGCGGGGCCTGCAGGCCGTAGAAGGCGATGAAGCAGGCGATGGCGCCGTAGAAGATCAGACCGTTCGAGAGGTCCATGCGGGCCAGCAGCAGGATCAGCAGGAGCTGCCGGATCAGGAAGCGGATCGACAGGCCGGCCCGGACCTTGCTCAGGCGGTTGATGAGGTAGCTGCCCTTGCGGTGCAGGTAGTGGTCCGCCAGGTACGTGACGGCGGCCGCGGCCGCGAAGGCGTAAACGCTCGGGACGAGCGCGGCGATCATGAGCACCGGGAAGCCCAGCATCATGAGTGCCGCCGCGGCCAGCTCGGCCGCGCTGCCCACCCGGGCGACGCGAATAGCGGTGGATATCACGGAGAACCTTTTGCTGACAAAAAGGCCTGTATTTGACCTTGCGGACGATCTGATGTGGTAGTCGATCTGGAATTTTTACGGTTCAGGCCCCTGTGAATGCTCGACGAACACGCAACCACAGAGGCCTGAATTACAGATAACTATTGGAAGTTGATTATGCCACGCCGTCCTGCCGGTCCAGGACACTGGCCAGCGCCTGTTCGAAGCCGGAGGCCTGGCCGGCGGCGGCCGTCGGGTCCTGCTGACGGACGTCGATGACGTGGCCGGTGAGTTCGGACAGCAGCACGTCCAGGGAGGTGCGGGCGACGGCCTCGGAGGAGAGCAGCGAGCCTGCCGGTTCCTGGCCGAAGGCCTTGGTGCGCATGGGGGTGGCGGTGCGCTCGGGGTTGATGCAGTTGACCCGGATGGAGTCACCGGCCCACTCGTCGGACAGGGCCTGGGTGAGGTTCACCATGGCGGCCTTGGTCGAGGAGTAGAGGCTGTACTCGGCGCGGCCGCGGGTGTAGCTGCTGGAGGTGTAGAGCAGCAGCTGACCGTTGGTCTCAGCGAGGTACTTGTAGCTGGAGCGGGCGATCTGCACGGGGGCCAGGTAGTTGACCTTCAGCGCCTCTTCGATGGTGGCGTTGTCGGTCTCGGCGAGCTTGCCGATGCGCAGGACGCCCGCCGTGTTGACGACGTAGTCGATGCGGCCGGTCTCGGCGTACGCCTTGGACAGGGCGTCGTCGACTTCTTCCGGGTTCTCCACGTGGGTGCCGGTGGTGGAGCGGCCCAGCGCGTAGACGGTGGCGCCGTAGGACTCGGCGAGTTCGGCGATGTCCTTGCCGATGCCGTACGAACCGCCGAAGATCACCGCGGTCTTGCCGGTCAGCAGTTCGCGGTAGGCGTCTTCGCCGTTCTGCTCGGGCGCGGCGGTGGAGGCGAGCTGGAAGAGCTTGTCGGCGATGAAGACGTCGACGGGCTGGGTGACCTTCATGTTGTACTCGTCGCCGGCGACGACGTGGATCGGCACGTCCGGCAGGTACTTGAGCACGACGGAGCAGTCGTCGGTGGCCTGGAAGTTGGGGTCGCCTGCGGCGACCTCGTAGGCCCGCTTGATCGTGGACAGCCTGAACGCCTGCGGGGTCTGGCCGCGGCGCAGCCGGGAGCGGTCCGGGATCTCGGTGATGAACTCGCCGTCCTGGCCGTGCGTGCGCGTGACGATGATGGTGTCGGCGGAGGGGATGGCGACGTCGACGGCCTGGTAGCGGTCCAGGGCTGCCACGCAGTCGTCGATGACGCGCTGCGACAGCAGGGGGCGTACGGCGTCGTGGAAGAGGACGTTGCGGTCCTCCCCCGCGGCCAGTCCCTCGCCGAGGGCCTCGATGGCGCGCTCGGTGGTCTCGTTCCGCGTGTTGCCGCCTTCGATGACCTTCTTGACCTTGGTGAAGCCGGCCTTCGCGACGATCTTCTCGATGTCCGCGACGTAGCCCGGGGCCATCAGCACGATGATGTCGTCGATCGAGTCGGCCTTCTCGAAGGTGGCCAGGGTGTGCTCGATGACTGCCTTGCCTGCGATCTTCAGCAGCTGCTTGGGGATCGACAGACCCACCCGCTGGCCGGTGCCACCGGCCAGGATCACTGCGGTGGTTCGGGGCTTGGCTATGCGCTGGGACACAGGTGACCTACCTTGGGGCATCAGGGAACCAGGAAATGGTCCCACTTCCGGTAACCGCTGTGCAAGGTGAGCGCCGTCCACCGCATATGTACCCGCAACCTTTCATTCATCTTGCATCGCTGGTGATGGGTACCGCTCGGCGGCCGTCCGGGGAAGTTCCGTGAATTTGCTGTGAGTAACTGCACAGTGCATTCCGATTGCGGTGCGTGACACATCACCTCTCAGCGATGCTAAATCTTGACACGTGGACGACTTAGCAGGGCTAAGCTGTCCGGCTCGCCCGCCTCTCACCGTCGTCGCAGCCTCTTGAGACATCGGCGGCCCAGTACCCGTACGAGTTCCTTCGATGACGTCTGGTGCACGGCCCTGGCCTTCGCCTCGGCCGTGTGCCGTACCGGTGCGGCGGCCGCCGCGGCAAGTGCGCCGTACAAGGCGTGGGCGGCGACCTCCGGGGCGATGCGGGCTTCCCCGGTGGCCGGTTTCGGCTGTTCGGGGACGGCGGAGAGCAGGGCGGGGTCGCCGACGACGCGGACGCCCATGGCGTCGATGCGTGCCACCATCTCGGCACCGATGCGCGCGGCGGCCTCGACGGCCCAGTCGGGGGTGCGGATCTTCACGTCACCGGCTGCGGGACTGCACGTGTTCTTCATATGCATGACCGCGCCGTTGCGGATGAGCTTCGAATAGAGCTCGTCGGGCAAGCCATTGCCGCGGAATTCCACGTTGAGCTTCCGCAGCATTTCGGTCTCGGCGAGGGTGAGGGAGCGGTTCGCCGCGTCCGGAACGGGCTGGAGGAGTTTTTCGGGGAGGCCGAGCAGGGCTTCGAAGGTCCGCAGCAGGCCGTCGCGGTCGCGGTCGTCGACCACGATGACGGTGATCCGGTCGGTGCCGACGGCGCGGCTCCAGCGTTCGACGAGCCGGTCGTGCCGGTGCCGGTGCCAGAAGCTGGGGTTGGGCTTCTCGTAGGGGGCCTTGCGGAGCATGTGGTCCAGCCAGTCCTCGTAGCCCATGCGCAGGCCGTTCTGTACGTACTGCTGCCACTGCGAGGGCATGATCCTGACGATCGGGCGCAGGGTGACGAGGACGTGGACACGGTCGCCGCCGAGCTGCCTGACGATGCGGGCGGCGGTCTCGTCGTCGGGGGCGTCGGCGAAGAACTCGCTGCTGATGACCGACGTGCGCGAGCCGGTGGCTTCGACCTGCTTGAGCAGCCGGGTCCAGTGTTTCTCGGTGGGCAGGGTGTCGCCCATCATCGCGGGCCGGGCGCAGGCGGCGAGGGCGGCCTCCATCGGGTGCCGGGTGGTGGCGGGGAATTCCACGCCGTGTCGGGGGAACTTGTCCCTGGCGGCGAAGAGGGCGCCCTGAATGGCCGTGGTACCGGTTTTGTGCGGGCCGATGTGCAGCAGGCGGGTGCCGGCGGGCAGGGCGGCAAGGGGGCCGATGGGGCCTATCGGGGCGTGGTTCACCGGGGCTTCGCCTCTCGTACAGTCCGTCTCCATGGTTAACGAAAGGTAAGAGGTTTACCTTGGGTTCACCTGAGAGGAGCCTGGGACACAGATGAGTCCCAGGCTCCTGTCACACGGACTTGACGTTCGGCACGCCGGTTTCCGCCCTGTTCGTCCGCTTCCACGCGCACGCGCGCGTCGATGCCGTCGCGGCGGATGTCGAAGAGGTGGTAGCCGCGGGGGCGTCGATGACCTTTCAGTGCGGGGTGTCGGGCCTCAGCGGGTCGAACTGGGCGTGGAAGGCCGCCTGGTCCTGGTCGCCGTTGCTGGAGATGGAGGTGCCTGTGAGGACGGCGGCACCGGCGGTCAGAAAGCGGCGGTCCGACCTTCGGCAGCTCCCATGGCAGATGGGTCCGCCCGCTGCACACAGCCGTGCGTGCGCAGGGCAACTGGGAGGCAACGGAAAACCCGTTGCGGCCGGGAACGGGTCCTGGCCGCAACGGGCGTGATCGGGTACGACGGTGGTCCGGCCGGTCCCGGAAGCCCGGGAGGGAGCCGGCGGTGCGGCTACTCGAAGGGGTCGAAGTCGCCGTACTCGCGCAGCGACTCGTCCCGTTCGGCCTGCCGGTCGCGGCGGCGCTGGACGGCCGGGCGCTGCTCCTCCAAGCGGTGGTCCTCGCCGCGCCGGCCGAGCATCTCGGCCCCGGACATCATGGTCGGCTCCCAGTCGAAGACGACGGCGTTGTCCTCGGGGCCGATGGCGACGCCGTCGCCGGCCCGGGCGCCGGCCTTCATCAACTGCTCCTCGACGCCGAGGCGGTTGAGACGGTCGGCGAGGTAGCCGACGGCTTCGTCGTTGTTGAAGTCGGTCTGGCGGACCCAGCGTTCGGGCTTCTCGCCGCGGACCCGGAAGAGGCCGTCCTCCTCCTGGACGACGGTGAAACCGGCGTCGTCGACGGCCTTGGGCCGGATGACGATGCGGGTCGCCTCCTCCTTGGGCTTGGCGGCGCGCGCCGCGCCGACCAGCTCGCCGAGGGCGAACGTCAGCTCGCGCAGACCCGTGTGGGCGACCGCCGACACCTCGAAGACGCGGTAGCCGCGGGCCTCCAGGTCGGGCCGGACCATTTCGGCGAGGTCCTTGCCGTCGGGGACGTCGATCTTGTTGAGGACGACGATCCGGGGCCGGTCGCCGAGTCCGCCGTACTGCTTGAGCTCCTCCTCGATGACGTCGAGGTCGGAGACGGGATCGCGCTCGGACTCCAGGGTGGCGGTGTCCAGGACGTGCACGAGGACACTGCACCGCTCGACGTGGCGCAGGAACTCGAGGCCGAGGCCCTTGCCCTGGCTGGCGCCGGGGATGAGCCCGGGGACGTCGGCGATGGTGTAGACGGTCGAACCGGCGGTGACCACACCGAGGTTGGGGACCAGGGTGGTGAACGGGTAGTCGGCGATCTTCGGCTTGGCCGCGGACAGCACCGAGATCAGGGACGACTTGCCGGCGCTCGGGTAGCCGACCAGGGCCACGTCGGCGACGGTCTTGAGCTCCAGGACGACGTTCCCGAAGTCCC
Source organism: Streptomyces sp. NPDC007162 (assembly GCF_040634175.1). NCBI lineage: Bacteria > Bacillati > Actinomycetota > Actinomycetes > Kitasatosporales > Streptomycetaceae > Streptomyces > Streptomyces sp. NPDC007162. Next base: position 843 of record NZ_JBEYFC010000432.1, on the reverse strand, counting down.
CGGGCTCGCCGAGCAGCGCGAAGCCGGGGGCCTTGCGGCGGGCGCTGGCGAGGGCCGCGTTGCCGAGGCCGCCGCGGCCGCCCTGGGCGGCGACGTAGGAGGTGCCGTGGCCGACGAGGTCGGCGAGGACGTTGCCCGCCTTGTCCAGGACCACCGTGCCGTCGGGCACCGGCAGGACCAGGTCCTGGCCGTCCTTGCCCGCGCGGTTGCCGCCCTCGCCGGGCTTGCCGTTGGTGGCCTTGCGGTGCGGGGAGTGGTGGTAGTCGAGGAGGGTCGTCACGGACTGGTCGACGGTCAGGATGACGTCGCCGCCGCGGCCGCCGTTGCCGCCGTCGGGGCCGCCGAGCGGCTTGAACTTCTCCCGGTGTACGGAGGCGCAGCCGTGGCCTCCGTTACCCGCGGCGATGTGCAGCTCGACGCGGTCCACGAAGGTGGTCATGGTGCAGTGCCTCCAGATACTTGCGGGGTAATACCTATGTCAACACGCGAAAGGCGGACCCGCCTTCCCGTTCGGGAAGTGAGGTCCGCCTCGCGAAACGTTCGGTCAGAGCCGTGCTGTCAGCAGACTCAGGCGACCGGGACGATGTTCACGACCTTGCGGCCACGGTGGGTACCGAACTCCACCGCACCGGCGTTCAGCGCGAACAGCGTGTCGTCGCCGCCACGGCCGACGCCCGCACCCGGGTGGAAGTGGGTGCCACGCTGGCGGACCAGGATCTCGCCCGCGTTGACGACCTGACCGCCGAAGCGCTTCACGCCGAGGCGCTGAGCGTTGGAGTCGCGACCGTTACGGGTGGACGATGCGCCCTTCTTGTGTGCCATCTCTCCTCAGTCCCTTACTTC
>NZ_JBEYFC010000431.1:0-7732 GCF_040634175.1 Streptomyces sp. NPDC007162 | reverse complement strand
GTGCGGCCGATTACGAGGCCTCTTTCACCTGTTCGCGAATCCTCTCGGCGACCTGCGGCGGCATCGCCTCGTGCCGCGCGTAGGAGCGGCTGAAGCGGGCCGTGCCGTGCGAGAGGGAGCGCAGGTCGACCGCGTACCGATCGATCTCGAACTCGGGCACCTCGGCCTTGATGAGGGTGCGCCCGCCGCTCGTCTGCTCGGTGCCCAGCACGCGGCCGCGCCGCCCGGACAGGTCGCTCATCACCGCGCCCACGTAGTCGTCGCCGACCAGCACGGACACCTCGGCCACCGGCTCCAGGAGGTGGATCCTGGCGTCCGCCGCCGCCTCCCGCAGCGCCAGCGCGCCGGCCGTCTGGAAAGCGGCGTCGGAGGAGTCCACCGAGTGCGCTTTGCCGTCGAGCAGGGTGACCCGTACGTCGACCAGCCGGTAGCCGGCGGCGACCCCCTTGGCGGCCTGGGCCCTGATGCCCTTCTCCACCGACGGGATGAACTGCCGGGGCACCGCACCGCCGACCACCTTGTCGACGAACTCGATGCCCGAGCCGCCGGGCAGCGGTTCCACCTCGATCTCGCAGATCGCGAACTGCCCGTGCCCGCCGGACTGTTTGACGTGCCGGCCGCGTCCGGCGGACTTGCCGGCGAAGGTCTCCCGGAGGGACACCTTGTGCGGTACGACGTCGACCTGGACGCCGTAGCGGCTGCGCAGGCGCTCCAGGGCGACGTCCGCGTGCGCCTCGCCCAGGCACCACAGCACCACCTGGTGGGTGTCCTGGTTCTGTTCGAGCCGCATGGTCGGGTCCTCGGCGACCAGCCGGGCGAGGCCCAGCGAGAGCTTGTCCTCGTCGGCCTTGCTGTGCGCCTGGATGGCCAGCGGCAGCAGCGGGTCCGGCATCTCCCAGGGCTCCATGAGCAGCGGGTCGTCCTTGGCCGAGAGCGTGTCCCCGGTCTCCGCGCGGCCGAGCTTCGCCACACACGCGAGATCACCGGCGATGACGTGCGTGACGGGCCGCTGCTGCTTGCCGAACGGGGTGGACAGGGCGCCGATCTTCTCGTCGACGTCGTGGTCCTCGTGGCCCCGGTCGGTCAGTCCGTGCCCGGAGACGTGCACCGTCTCGTCGGGGCGCAGGGTGCCGGAGAAGACCCGCACCAGCGAGACCCGGCCGACGTAGGGGTCGGAGGCGGTCTTCACCACCTCGGCGACCAGGGGACCGCCGGTGTCGCACGGCTTGATCTCGCGTGGCCTGCCGTCGACGGTGGTGACACCGGGGGTGGGGTGCTCGAACGGCGTCGGGAAGCCGCCCGTGACCAGTTCCAGCAGTTCCACCGTGCCGAGCCCCTGGCGGGCGCCCTCGGCCGCGGGGGCGGCGGCCAGGACGGGGAAGAAGGTGCCGCGGGCGACGGCCCGCTCCAGATCCTCGACCAGCGTCTTGAGGTCGATCTGCTCGCCGCCCAGATAGCGGTCCATGAGCGTCTCGTCCTCGCTCTCCGAGATGATCCCCTCGATCAGCCGGTTGCGGGCCTCGTCGATGTCCGGGAGCTGGTCGGGCCCGGGCTCGGACTCCTTGCGCTCCCCGGACGAGTAGTCGAACAGCTTCTGCGTGAGCAGCCCGACCAGGCCGGTCACGGGCGCGTGCCCGTCCGGGCCCTGCGCTCCGTGCAGCGGCAGGTACAGCGGGAGCACGGCGTCGGGGTCGTCGCCGCCGAACGCCTCGGCGCACACCCGGGTCATCTCCTCGAAGTCCGCGCGGGCGGCCTCCAGGTGCGTGACCACGATCGCCCGCGGCATCCCGACGGCCGCGCACTCCTCCCACACCATCCGGGTCGAACCGTCCACCCCGTCGGAGGCGGAGACGACGAAGAGAGCCGCGTCCGCCGCGCGCAGACCGGCCCTCAGCTCCCCGACGAAGTCGGCGTATCCCGGGGTGTCCAGGATGTTGATCTTGATTCCGTTCCAGTCGACCGGCACCAGCGACAGCTGCACGGAGCGCTGCTGCCGGTGCTCGATGTCGTCGTAGTCCGAGACGGTGCCGCCGTCCTCCACACGGCCCGCCCGGTTCACCGCTCCCGCGGTCAGCGCGAGAGCCTCCACCAATGTCGTCTTGCCCGCTCCGGAGTGGCCGACCAGCACCACATTCCGTACGGACGCGGGGTGGTCGGCCGCCGTAGCCCTGCCGGCGGCTCCGAGGTGTTCCTTGACCTTGTCGCCCATGGTTTTGCCTCCCGTGCACGGTGAGGTCTCTGTGGGCGCGGGCAGGCCGGGCCGCGTGCGGTGGCGGCTCCGATGACGCCCGCGGTTATTCGAGCTTTCCACTCCCGTCACGGTGCGTCCATACGAAGGACGCGATCGTGCCCGCGCGGCCCCGGCGGTCGTGGCCGCCGGGGCCGTCCGAGAGTGCCCGCCCGTCGCACGCACGCCCGCGTGGCTACGATGGGCCAGCCGGGGCGGCCAGCAGGGGCCGCACGGCGCAACGACCGTCGGGAAGGCCATGCTGAACAAGTACGCGCGTGCATTCTTCACGCGTGTCCTCACACCGTTCGCCGCGTTTCTCATCCGCCGGGGCGTGAGCCCGGACACGGTCACGCTCCTCGGCACGGCCGGAGTGGTCGCAGGCGCACTGGTCTTCTTCCCCCGGGGCGAGTTCTTCTGGGGCACCATCGTGATCACGCTGTTCGTGTTCTCGGACCTGGTCGACGGCAACATGGCCCGCCAGCTGGGCCGCACCAGCCGCTGGGGCGCCTTCCTGGACTCCACCCTGGACCGGGTCGCCGACGGCGCGATCTTCGGCGGCTTCGCCCTCTGGTACGCGGGCAACGGCGACAACGACGTCCTGTGCGCGGTCTCGATCTTCTGTCTGGCCAGCGGCCAGGTGGTGTCCTACACCAAGGCGCGCGGCGAGTCCATCGGACTGCCGGTCGCGGTCAACGGGCTCGTGGAGCGTGCCGAGCGGCTGGTGATCTCGCTGGTGGCGGCAGGTCTGGCCGGATTCCACAAGTTCGGCGTCCCCGGCATCCAGATCCTGCTCCCGATCGCCCTGTGGATCGTCGCCGTGGGCAGCCTGGTCACCCTGGTGCAGCGGGTCGTCACCGTGCGCCGCGAGTCCGCCGAGGCGGAGGCGGCGGCCGAGGGCGAGCGGGCCTCGCACGGCACGGAGGCCGCGCAGTGACCGCCGCGGAGCGGCTCACCGACGCCCTGTACGGAGTGGGCTGGGGCACCGTCAAGAAGCTGCCCGAGCCGGTCGCGGTGCGCCTCGGCGACTCCATCGCGGACCTCGCCTGGAAGCGGCGCGGCAAGGGCGTACGACGGCTCGAATCGAACTACGCGCGCGTGCGGCCCGACGCGGGCCCGGAGCGGCTGCGCGAGCTCTCCCGGGCGGGCATGCGGTCGTACCTGCGCTACTGGATGGAGTCCTTCCGGCTCCCGGCCTGGAGCGAGCAGCGCGTCCGGACCGGTTTCGCCCCCAAGGGCCTCCACCACCTCACCGACGGCCTCGCCTCCGGCCGGGGCGTGATCATCGCGCTGCCGCACCTGGCCAACTGGGACCTCGCGGGCGCCTGGGTCACCACCGAGCTGAAGACCCCGTTCACCACGGTCGCCGAACGCCTCAGGCCGGAGACTCTCTACGACCGGTTCGTCGCCTACCGCGAGGGCCTCGGCATGGAGGTCCTCCCGCACAGCGGCGGCTCCGCCTTCGGCACCCTGGCCCGCAGGCTCCGCGACGGAGGCCTGGTCTGCCTGGTCGCCGACCGCGACCTGTCCGAGTCCGGAGTGGAGGTCGACTTCTTCGGCGCCACCGCCAGGATGCCCGCGGGCCCCGCCCTGCTCGCCCAGCAGACCGGCGCGCACCTGCTCCCCGTGACGCTCTGGTACGACGACACCCCCGTCATGAAGGGCCGCGTCCACGCCCCGATCGAGGTACCCGAGTCAGGTGACCGGACCTCCAGGACGTCCGTGATGACACAGGCGCTGGCCGACGCCTTCGCCACCGGGATCGCCGACCATCCGGAGGACTGGCACATGCTCCAGCGGCTGTGGCTCGCCGACCTCGACCCCGCGAAGGGACCGTCGTGAGGATCGGCATCGTCTGCCCGTACTCCTGGGACGTCCCCGGTGGCGTCCAGTTCCACATCCGCGACCTGGCCGAGTACTTCATCCGCCTCGGCCACGACGTCTCCGTGCTGGCCCCCGCCGACGACGACACCCCGCTGCCGCCCTACGTCGTCTCGGCGGGCCGTGCCGTCCCGGTGCCCTACAACGGCTCGGTGGCCCGGCTCAACTTCGGCCTGCTGTCCGCCGCGCGGGTGCGCCGCTGGCTGCACGAGGGCGCGTTCGACGTGGTCCACATCCACGAGCCGACCTCGCCCTCCCTCGGCCTGCTGACCTGCTGGGCGGCGCAGGGCCCGATGGTGGCGACCTTCCACACCTCCAACCCGCGTTCCCGCGCGATGATCGCCGCGTACTCGATCCTCCAGGCCGCCCTGGAGAAGATCAGCGCCCGGATCGCGGTCAGTGAGTACGCCCGCCGCACCCTCGTCGAGCACCTGGGCGGCGACGCGGTCGTCATCCCCAACGGCGTCGACGTGGACTTCTTCGCCAAGGCCGAGCCGCGCCCCGAGTGGCAGGGGGACACGATCGGCTTCATCGGCCGCATCGACGAGCCCCGCAAGGGGCTGCCCGTCCTGATGAAGGCCCTCCCCAAGATCCTCGCCGCCCGCCCGGGGACCCGGCTCCTGGTGGCGGGCCGCGGCGACGAGGAGGCCGCGGTCGAGTCGCTGCCCGCCGAGCTGCGCTCCCGCGTCGAGTTCCTCGGCATGATCAGCGACGGGGACAAGGCCCGCTTCCTGCGCAGCCTCGACCTGTACATCGCACCCAACACCGGGGGCGAGAGCTTCGGCATCATCCTGGTGGAGGCCCTCTCCGCGGGCGCCCCCGTCCTCGCCTCCGACCTCGACGCCTTCGCGCAGGTCCTGGACCAGGGCGCGGCCGGCGAACTCTTCGCCAACGAGGACGCGGACGCGCTGGCCGAGGCGGCGGTACGGCTGCTGGGGGACCCGGAGCGCCGGGCGGAGCTACGGGAGCGCGGCAGCGTCCACGTGCGCCGGTTCGACTGGTCGACGGTGGGCGCGGACATCCTCTCCGTCTACGAGACGGTGACCGCGGGAGCGGCGGCGGTGGCGGCGGACGAACGCCCGGGGCTGCGGGCGCGGTTCGGGCTGGCGCGGGACTGAGTGCTTCGCCGGGAGGGGCGCGATGTGTCGTCTGACAGCTGCGGCGCCGTTCTGGCTGGTCGCGCAGTTCCTCGCGCCCCCTTCGGGGCGCTTCGACGGGCGTTTCCTATAGCGTTCCGCCCGTGAGCGCTTCCCTCGTCTGGACCCTCTGTGTTCTCGTCGCCCTCGTGATGGTCGGCCTTTATCTGAGCTGGACCGCGGGCCGGCTCGACCGGCTGCACTCGCGGATCGACGCCGCGCGTGCCGCCCTCGACGCACAGTTGCTGCGGCGCGCCTCCGTGGCCCAGGAACTGGCCACCTCGGGGGTGCTGGACCCGGCCGCCTCGATCGTGCTCTACGAGGCCGCGCACGCCGCTCGGCAGGCCGAGGAGGAGCAGCGGGAGGTCGCCGAGAGCGAGCTGAGCCAGGCGTTGCGCGCGGTCTTCGAGGAGCCGCAGCAGGTGGAGGAGGTCCGCGAGGCGCCCGGCGGTGACGCGGCGGCGACCGAGCTGGGGGAGGCCGTGCGCCGGGTGCCGATGGCCCGCCGCTTCCACAACGACGCCGTCGGCGCGGCCCGCAGGCTCCGCGAACACCGCAAGGTCCGCTGGTTCCGGCTGGCCGGACACGCACCGTTCCCGATGGCCTTCGAGATGGACGACGAGCCGCCCGCGGCCCTGGCGGAGCGCGCGGCCTAGCCGGGGAGCCGACCGGCAAAAGGATCCACGCCCTTCCCATTGGCCCTTGCTGTGGACTGGTCCGCTCGCGTTTCCTCGGTGTTCGCAGAAACCCTCTTTCGACGAGTGAGGTCACCCGTGTCCACCATCGACAACCAGGCCCCCGAGACAGGCACCGCCCGCGTGAAGCGCGGCATGGCCGAGCAGCTCAAGGGCGGCGTGATCATGGACGTCGTCACGCCGGAGCAGGCGAAGATCGCCGAGGACGCGGGCGCCGTCGCCGTCATGGCCCTGGAGCGGGTCCCGGCCGACATCCGCAAGGACGGCGGCGTCGCCCGGATGTCCGACCCGGACATGATCGAGGGCATCATCGAGGCGGTCTCCATCCCGGTCATGGCCAAGTCCCGCATCGGCCACTTCGTCGAGGCCCAGGTCCTGCAGTCCCTCGGCGTCGACTACATCGACGAGTCCGAGGTCCTCACCCCGGCCGACGAGGTCAACCACTCCGACAAGTGGGCGTTCACCACCCCCTTCGTCTGCGGTGCCACCAACCTGGGCGAGGCGCTGCGCCGGATCGCCGAGGGCGCGGCCATGATCCGCTCCAAGGGCGAGGCCGGCACCGGTAACGTCGTGGAGGCCGTCCGCCACCTGCGCCAGATCAAGGGCGAGATCGCCAAGCTGCGCGGCTGCGACAACAACGAGCTGTACGCCGCCGCCAAGGAGCTGCGAGCCCCCTACGAGCTGGTCAAGGAGGTCGCCGAGCTGGGCAAGCTGCCGGTCGTGCTGTTCTCCGCCGGTGGCGTCGCCACCCCGGCCGACGCCGCGCTGATGCGCCAGCTCGGCGCCGAGGGCGTCTTCGTCGGCTCCGGCATCTTCAAGTCCGGTGACCCGGCCAAGCGCGCCGCCGCGATCGTCAAGGCGACCACGTTCTACGACGACCCGAAGATCATCGCGGACGCGTCCCGCAACCTCGGCGAGGCCATGGTCGGCATCAACTGCGACACCCTCCCCGAGGCCGAGCGTTACGCGAACCGGGGCTGGTGATGACCACTCCCGTGGTCGGAGTGCTCGCGCTCCAGGGCGACGTACGGGAGCACCTCGTCGCCCTGGCCGCGGCCGACGCCGTGGCCAGACCGGTGCGCCGCCCCGAGGAACTCGCCGAGGTGGACGGCCTGGTCATACCGGGCGGCGAGTCCACCACCATCTCCAAGCTGGCCGTCCTGTTCGGCGTGATGGACCCGCTCCGCGCGCGCGTGCGGGCCGGCATGCCCGTCTACGGCACCTGCGCGGGCATGATCATGCTCGCCGACAAGATCCTCGACCCGCGTTCGGGCCAGGAGACGATCGGCGGCATCGACATGATCGTGCGCCGCAACGCCTTCGGGCGGCAGAACGAGTCGTTCGAGTCGGCGGTCGACGTGCGCGGGATCGACGGCGATCCTGTAGAAGGCGTCTTCATCCGCGCCCCCTGGGTCGAGTCCGTGGGTGCCGACGTCGAGGTGCTCGCCGAGCACGACGGCCACATCGTCGCGGTCCGCCAGGGCAACGCGCTCGCCACGTCGTTCCACCCGGAACTGACCGGTGACCACCGTGTGCACGCCCTGTTCGTCGACATGGTGCACGCGAACCGGGCGACGGAGTCCTAGTAGGATCTCTGGCGTTCCTTGTTCGGATGGGTTACGCGAAGGAGACAGGCAGATGTCCGGCCACTCTAAATGGGCTACGACGAAGCACAAGAAGGCCGTGATCGATGCCAAGCGCGAAGACCAACTGCGCCGGGCGGGGACCTCGTTCACAAGCGGTGAGCGCGGTGATGCCGGACGTCGCCGTGGCGCCCTCGGCCCCGGCCGCCG
>NZ_JBEYFC010000430.1:0-7739 GCF_040634175.1 Streptomyces sp. NPDC007162 | reverse complement strand
GGACGCGGCCCTGCAGTTCGGGGTGGGCGTGGGTCTGGGCGAAGTGACCGGCCACAACCCGTGCGAGCAGTACCGCCCACCGCGCGGGGTGGGCGGCCCCGTCGAAAAACGGGCACTGCGTGTTACGGGCACTACGTGTTACTGGTGCCCCAGTCGTCCCCGCCGGCGCCCTGGCTGCGCTCGCGCAGCGAGCGGACGCGGGCGGTCACCGAGTCGGGCACCCGGTCGCCGACCTTCTCGCTCACCGTGTGGAGTGCCTTGCCGGCATAGACGCGGCCCTGCTGGGCGGCGGTCTCGGCGGTGTTGCGGACGGCCGGGTTCTGGGCGACCTGGCGGGCGGACTTCTTCAGCTGTTCGTAGCGCTCGCGTCCGGCACGCGTGCCGAGCACGTAACCCAGGGCGAGCCCGACGACGAACGTGAGCTTGTAGCGCATGGCGGCGACCCTTCCGGTGTGGGGGAGTACCGATTGGCGGAGCACCCCCCTGCTTGCGCTAATGTATGTGTCGCAGCGAGCGCCCGCCCCCTGGCGAATACCCAGGGAGTCACGTTCGATGCAACGAGGCATTCCTCCGTAGCTCAATTGGCAGAGCAGCCGGCTGTTAACCGGCAGGTTACTGGTTCGAGTCCAGTCGGGGGAGCATGCTGAACGAGGACCCCTGGTGGGGTCCTTTTTCATGTCCCCGGGAACCGCCGGGACTGCGCCGATGTCCTCAAGGTCATGAACGTCGCAGTTCGCCGACCAGCCGAAGCAGGAGATCGTATGAGCGGCTATGCTGCGGCAGACGGCGCGCACACTTGTACGCGACACGCCGCTATGGGGCGGTAGCTCAGCCGGTTAGAGCAGCGGACTCATAATCCGTCGGCCGTGGGTTCGAGTCCCACCCGCCCCACCACTCGCTGTGCGAGGAGAAACCTTCTGACCTGCGGTTCTGCCGTACCAGGTGTGTGGCTCCATTGGTTGGGTGGAGTCTTGTTGGAGTCCGACCGGCCTCAGGGGCCGAGCCAGGGGCCAACGGTTGTCCATTGTGTAGCGTTTTGTGATGCGCGGGATGTCCGGCATGGGGTGTCCGGCACTGGCCTCGGGTCCGGGCAGGGCGATTCCGTCGAGCTTGCCGTCCTTGGCGCCGACGGCGATTGAGGTGAACCGGTTGCACTCATCTGGACGCGTCGGCCGAAGTCGTCGGGCAGTACGGTCCGCGCTCGGTCGGGACGTCGGCACGGTCTCGATCCCGATGCGGCAGACGGCACAGGGACTGAACGGCCACCCGTGCACGACGCCGACGCGTACGGGGAGCTCCGTACGCGTCGGCGTCCCTTGCGGTACCAGGCGATGCGTCAGCCGATCGCCAGCTTGTTCTTCCAGCCGATGCCGTCGCTGTTGCCTACGATCTCCGTACCCGAACCGCTGAGGGCCGTACGGCTGCCGCTGTAGAAGCGCACGGTGCCGTCCACTCTGAGCGTCCAGATGTCGGGGATGCCGTCCCCGTTGGCGTCCGGTGTGCCGAAGAGCAGCCTGATGCTGGAACTGCCCCAGCCGGAGGCACCGTACTCGGTGTCCACCCCGCCCGAGGAGGCGGCGGCCGAGGCGAGCGAACCGACGTCGACCCCGCCGGTCGCGGTGTCCTTGATGCCCTTGCGCAGCAACAGCCGTCCGCTGGCGTCCGAGCGGTAGACGAAGTCGGTGACTCCGTCACCGGAGACGTCCTGGGCGGTGACGAGGTCACGATCGGTCCAGGCCGATGCGGACAATCGTCGAGCCTCGTCCACCGTGGCGCCGTTGTACCCGATCAGCGCCCACAACGCGTCGCCCACCGTGAGGAAGAAGTCGGGTTTGCCGTCGCCCGTGGCATCGCCGGCCGAGATGATCTGGGTGATGGCGGAGGGATCCGGTGCACCGGCGGGGAGCAGGATCTCATGGCGTTTGCCGATGTCGACCGCTCCGTAGCCGTCGCCCGGGTACACCCACAGCTTGCCCGCGCGCACCGCGATCAGGTCCTGCAGGCCGTCACCGCCGTAGACGTCACCGAGGTGGGCGACGAGGCTGTTCTTCCAGTAGCTGGAGGCCGGCCGGGAGTACAGGGGCAGGTCGTCACCGTTCGGGTCCTTGTCGCTGTTCTCCTGGTAGGCGCCGGACATGGAGTAGCCGAGGGCGCCGGTGCCCTTGGAGCCGTCGACGGTGCCCTTGTCCGGGTACATGCGCAGGTTGCCGTTGGCGTCCACGACCATGAGGTCGGGGAAGCCGTCGCCGGTGAAGTCTCCCGGCGCGTCTGCCGTGTCGCGCGGGGTGACGTAGAAGAAGTACTTCCGCGGGTCGGACACGTTCCCGGCGTCGTCCACGGCACGCACGTAGAGCACATTCGGCCCTGCGAGCGGCGGCTTCGCGCCGGAGTAGGTGGACAGGGTGGAGGTGGCGGCGCCGTTGGTGCGCGACACGGAACCGGTGTACGAGGCGGAGTTGTAGCCGTACTCGTACTTGACCACGTCGGTCTGTGAGGCCTTGAAGCTGAAGGACCCCGCCGTACCGAACTTGACGGTGGACCAGGTGGAGTCCTCGTCCGCGTTGCCGAAGCCGTCGTCCTTCGTGTCGGCGTCGGGGAAGGTCGTGGAGGTGACGACGGGCGGCGTGGGGCGGGAGCTGTCGAAGACGAATCGGCACGGTGTTTTCGACGGCGAGTAGCTTGAGGCCGTCCCTCGCTTGTCCACCGCCTTGACCCGCCAGGAGTACTTGACGCCGTTCTTCAGCCCGCTGGTGGAGAACGGGTCGGTGTGTACGCGGGCCGAGTCGGTCTGACTGCCGACCGTCACCTTGGCCTTGCTGCCCAGCAGGTTTCCGCTGCCGCCGGTCGGCCACAGCTCGAAGCGCAGCGAGTCCAGGTTGGCGTCCTTGTCGCTGCTGTTCGCCCAGAAGGTGATGGAGGACGCGCCGACGTTGACGTAGGGCGAGGTGGTGTCGCAGGACAGGTCCGGGTCGAGGTCCAGGTGCGAGGGGGTGGCCGGCGGGCGGTTGTAGACCAGCTCGACGTAGGGGTCGTTGCCGCCGTCCGCCTGGAACTTCTTCCACGAGTACGCCGAGTCCTCGTCACCGGCCCGGAAGCCGATGGTGAGGGTGTCCCAGCTGTGCGCGATCGCCTTCTGGGCGGCCGCCTTGACGTCGAACGCCTCGTAGTCGTCGGGGCAGCCCGAGGACTTGTAGCCGTGCGCGAAGCTCTTGCTGGCGAGCTTGTTGCCCGCCGTCATCTTCGGGGCGTTGCGCCAGGTCGTCTTGTTGCTGATCGCCCCGGTCAGGTACACGTTCATGGTGCGGGCGGTGCACGACCACGAGTAGGTCTCCAGCGCGTGCAGCTTGGCGCTGATGACGGTGGCGCCCTTGAGGTCCGGGTTCCAGTCGATGCTGAAGAACGACCGCGAGGTCCCCCAGGTGTCCGACTCGAAGCCCACGCGCGCCTCGTGCGTGCCCTTGTTGAAGTTCCGCCCGTTGTAGAAGTTTGCGTTGGGGTGCCGGCTGTAGGCGGTGGTCCAGTCGTTGGTGTGCTTGCTGACGGACGGGTCGATGAAGACCGGGTAGACCGTGTCGGGGTCGGTCAGGAAGTCCTGGTCCGGAGTCAGGGACCAGGTGGAGCCGTCGAGGTCCGCCGTCACCAGGGTGCCGCGGGAGTCGGGCTGCGGGCCGGCCAGCGAGGGCAGGTCCAGGGTGGCGGCCGCCCCCGTGTGGGGCGGTTCGGGAGAGGGCTCCGCGGGAACGGACGGTGCGGCGCCCTCGCTCTCGCCGGACGAGGGGGCGGGAGCCTCGTCGGTCGCGTCGGGCAGCACCTCGTCGTCGACATCGCCGTCGTCGCTGTCGTCGACGGAGTCGCTGGGCTCAGGGGAGGCGGTGGGTGACTCCGTGTCGTCCGGAGCGGCACTGGCGTCGCCGGACAGGCTCTCGGCGGCGGTCGGCGACGCGCTGCTGCCCGCCTGACCGTCGGTCAGGGCAGGAGTTCCGGAGCTGTCCCACATCAGCGGCGTAGGTGAGAACGCCGCCTCCTCGCCGTCGGCGTCCCGGCCGCTGACGATGCCGGTGGTGGGGTCCAGACCGAAGGTCAGGTCGGGGGAGGTCAGCCCGTAGGTCAGCTGCGCCACCCGTGGATCGGCCGCCGCCTGCCGGGTCTTGACCACGAGCAGTTGGGCGAAGCCCCCGTCGTCCGCCGTCAGCACCAGGTCGGCGCCGGGGATGATCTCCGGGTACAGCGCACGCGAGCCGTCGATCACCGGCGTCGGGATGGTGCCCGGCCAGGTCAGCTGGACGGTGTGCTCGCCCGTCGTGAGCGTCACCAGGGGGGTGCCGGTACCGGAGGCCGCGGTGACCAGCGAGACCCTGCGCACCCCGGCCCCGCGGTCGGCACGCGCGGAGGCGGCGCGGGAGCCCGCCGAGAACGTGAGGCCGACGTTGGTGCCGCGTGGCGACCAGCCGTGTCCGGTGCGGACCAGCGTGGTGTCGATCGGCTGCCAGCGGCCGTGGGCCTTGGCGCGGACCGGTGTGGCGTGCACGCGTCGCTGCAGCAGCCCGTCGGGCCGCGCCCAGGTCGTCTCGTACGCCGTCCGCAGTGCCGTCACCTCGACCGGCCTGCCAGACCTCGCCGCGCGCGACGAGGCCTCAGCCTCGGTGACCGGTGCGGCCGCGCGGGCCGGGCGGTCGGCGCCGGAGTGCCGGTCTCGGCCGGTGCCGGCCAGCCCGGCGTACGTCAGGCCGCCGACCGTGGCCAGGGCCACGACTGCCGCGACCGCGGCCCGGCGGGCGCGCGAGCGCCGCCACTTGCTGGTCATGAGCGAGTTTTCCTTCCCCCCTAGGGCAACGGGTGCAGATCATGACCTACCCGAAGGCGCCCGTCACGCCTGTGACGTGGACTTCCGGCCGCAACAGGGCTCCCATGGCGTCGGAGTGTCCCGTTTGGTATTCCCTTGACCGGTACATGGTGTGATCATTACCACACGTACACAGGGAACTCTGGATTTCTTCATGACATGACCACAGAATCTGGCCGATCTTGAAGTGGCTTCACCTGCGGTCAACTCAGGCGCCGCTCCACCTTTGTTTCGGGTCGACCGGGGGATTTTCGACGTGCCCTTCTTCCTGTCCGCGCACCGTCGCAGACGCCGTTCCGCCGTGCTTGCGCCGGTGGCCGCGGCAGTGGCGCTTGCCCTGCTGCCCGCCCAGGCGTACGCCTCGCCACCGGATCCCACCACCGCCGACGCCCCACGCGAGGACGTCGACCTGGTGAAGCTCGCCGACGACGAGGCGGTCGCCGGCACCACCCGGGACCCCGGCCTCGACAGCATCCGCGCGGACCAGCCCACCGAGCAGACCGAGGCGCCGTCCGGCACCACCACCCCGGCCCCGTCCGGCACCGCCCTGGTCAACTTCGGCACCGGCACCACCGGCCAGCAGGCCGCCCTGCGTACCGGCGGCTCCGCCACCGCCACGCAAACCGACTACGTGCCCGCCGGCACCCTCCCGGTCAAGCTGGGCCCGGCCCCCGACGCCCCCGCTCCCAGCGGCACCTGGCAGGTCGGTGTCTTCGACCGCGCCGCCCCCGAGGCCCAGGGCGTGGACGGCACCCTCGTCAAGGTGACCGCGCCGGCCACAGGCTCGGTGCCGGTCTCGCTCCAACTGAGCTACAAGACCTACGAGAACCTCTATGGCGCAGACTGGGCCTCCCGGCTGCAGTTCGTGCAGTTCCCCGAGTGCTACCTGACCACCCCGGACGTCGAGGAGTGCCAGCAGTACACCGAGCTGGACACGGTCAACGACGCGGACACCAAGACTGTGACGGCCACCGTCGACACCGCGGCCGACGGGACGATCGGCCAGGCCGCCACGAGCAGTACCGGCTCCGGCGTCGTGCAGGCCTCCTACGCGCAGCCGGTCGCCGCGAGCGGTGACAGCGCGGTCGTCGGAGCCGTCGACTCCGGTTCCGGTCCGGCCGGCACCTTCAAGGCCACGCCGCTGACGACCGACGGCAAGTGGGCTTCGGGCGACTCCTCCGGCGCCTTCACCTGGTCCTATCCGCTCCAGGTGCCGCCGGCCCCCGCCGGCCCCCGGCCGGAGGTCTCCTTCGATTACAACTCGCAGACGGTGGACGGCAGAACGGCTACTTCCTCGCCCCAGTCCTCCTGGATCGGTGAGGGCTGGAACTACGACCCCGGGCACATCGAGCGCCGCTACCGCACCTGCAAGGACGACCGCGAGGACACCGCCGCGGGCGCGCCCAACAACAAGGACAAGAAGTACAAGACGTCCGACCTGTGCTGGGTGTCCTACAACGCCGTGCTCTCGCTCGGCGGAAGAACCACCCAACTGGTCCGGGTCGGCGAGACCGACAGCTATCGGCTGGAGAAGGACGACGGCACCAGGGTCGAGCTGAAGACAGGCGGCGACAACGGCGACAACAACGGCGAATACTGGATCGTCACCACCTCCGACGGCACGCAGTACTACTACGGCCTGAACAAGGTGGGCGGCGGCCACGCCGACACCGGCTCCGTCTTCACCGTCCCCGTCTTCGGCAACCACCCCGGCGAGCCCTGCCACAAGGACGCCTTCGCCGACTCCCGCTGCACCGCAAGCGACGGCACCAAGCAGCAGCAGGCCTGGAGCTGGGGCCTGGACAAGGTTGTCGACGTGCACGGCAACACCATGGTCGTCACCTGGCACAAGTCGACCAACTACTACGCCGTCAACAAGAAGTTCAAGTCGCCGGAGAAGTACGTCCGCGGCGGCTACCCCGACACCATCGAGTACGGGATGCGCCCTGGCAGCCTCACCAGCCCTGCCGCGAAGATCGTCTTCGACGCCGTGCAGCGTTGCGTGGAGACCGACGGCTCCTGCGCCGCCGACAAGTTCGACGACACCAAGAACCCGGCCTCCTATCGCCCCTGGTGGGACAGCCCCGGCAACCTCAACTGCAAGTCCGACTCCAAACTGTGCCCCGCCTTCCCGTCCTTCTGGATCCGGATGCGGCTCGGCAGCGTGACCACCTACGCCGCCCGCCCCGGCGGCACCGGCCTGGCCCGCGTCGACACCTACACTCTCCACCACTCCTTCCCACGCGACTGGTACAACACCTCCCCCGGACTGTGGCTGGACTCCATCACCCGCACCGGCTACGCGCCCGGCGACACCAACGGCACCCTGCTGACCACGTCCGGCGTCAGCTTCGGGCCGTACGTCGTCAGCAAGGACGACCCGCTCGGCGGCTACCTCAAGGACCAGCAGCTGCCCAACCTGGTCCCCCGCTACAAGGGCGACCCGCGCCCAGGTTTCACCCGGCCACGCATCGGCACGGTGTCCACCGAGAACGGCGGTGACGTCGAGGTCGTCTACCGCGGCGGCTGCCGCACCGAGCCGTCCGTCGCCCCCGCCGACAACCACGGCACCTGCTACCCCGTGCGCTGGTCGCCGGACGCGGAACAGGCCAAGCCCCCGCTCGCCTGGTTCAACAAGTACGTCGTCGACTCGGTCACCGAGACCGACAAGATCTCCGGCGTCTCGGACCGCGTCACCACCAAGTACGCCTACAGCGACGCGTCCTGGAGTCAGGACGACGACGAGCTCACCAAGCCCAGCCTGCGCACCTACAGCGTCTGGCGCGGCTACCAGAAGGTGTCCACTTACCGCGGTGCGAAGAACGGCGGCACCACCGTAGGCGTCCCGCAGACGGGACTTGAGCGCGGCCGAGGAGAGGGCGGCCGTCTCCCGGAC
>NZ_JBEYFC010000429.1:0-7741 GCF_040634175.1 Streptomyces sp. NPDC007162 | reverse complement strand
GGTGGTTGTGCATGAGCATCATGTTGCCGTCCGGTCTGCAGTGGGTGGCCAAGCTCGCGGGTGGGGACTGGCCGCAGGCGGACGAGGACAAGCTGTGGGCTCTGGGGCAGGCTCACCGTGACTTCGCCTCAGAGGTGCGTGACATTGCTCGTGACCTCGGCCCCGTGATGGACGAGGTGAAGGCGGGGGTTACCGGGCCTACCGCTGAGGCGTTCGAGGCGTATCTGAACAAGTTGGCGGGGAACCTGCCGGCCGTGGCGAAGGCCGCTGATCAGCTCGCCGACATGTGTGATCAGACGGCGTTGCAGGTGCAGTACGCCAAGATCATGACCTTGATGACGCTGGCGTGGATGGCGGCGGAGATCGCGTTTCTGGCGTGGTGGGCGCCGGAGGCGATCCCGGGGATCGTTGCCGCGGGGCGGGCCGCCGTGGGGATGATTCTGCGGCGGTTGCTGGCGGCTGTGGCGGTCAATACGGCCGCGGCCGCGGTGATGGATGCGGTCACTCAGCTGATCCAGTTCGCTGAGGGGCGTCGTCATCACTGGGATCTGAAGAACAGTGAGATCGCGTGGGGTTCGGGGGCGATCAACGGGGCGATCACGGGGGCGTTCTTCGGAATCGGGGGTGCGGTGGCTCCGAAGATCCTGGACTCGTTGCTGGGCAAGATGATCACTGGTGGTGCCGGTGGCGCGGTGAGCATGGAGGCCTCCGACGCGGCGTTCGGGCTGGAGGGGGATCCGGGGCTGGGCTTCCTGGCGGGTGCGCTGGGCGGTGCGATCGGTCATATCCCGGCGTTGCGTGGAGGCAAGGGCCGGGACGGGGCGGGCGAGCAGGCCATCGACAAGGTGCCGGACCTGTCGGATGGGCCGGGGCTTGCGGGTCTCGGTGACGGGGCATCCCGAGGACTGGGCGCTTCGCGGGGCGAGGGAGACACGGGGTCCCCGAACGTTCAGCTGGAGGAGTCGGGGCCCGGCACCAGTGGGGCGTCGGCCGCCTATCAGGAGGGCGGGTTCCCGCTGGAGGGCGGTGGCGGCCTGCCAACGCAGGGGCAGGCCGGGGCCGGTGGATCGTTCCGTCCGGGCAGCGGGCAAGACGCGTCGCCGGAGGAGGGCACGGCAGCCTCCTCCGCGGACGGGTACAGCGGGGCCGTACCCCCGTCTGCCCGGACGGGCGAGGCGAACACGCCGCCGGACACCAGCGCCGACGGTGGATACACGGGCGTTCCGCGAAGCCAGAACGGACTTGCCGGGGCGCAGGACGGCGGTGGGAGCGGCCACGTCCCGGACGGTACGGCGGCCGGGGAAGGGCTCGGGGCCGGAGAGCTGCGGGTGCCGAGTGTGTCCTCGGCATCGGACGGTCCGGGCCCGGGCGCCGGGGTTTCGCCGATCGGTGCGCAAGCCGCGCCTGTGCCCCGGCCCCGTACGGTGGCCGAGCAGGGCGCGGGCGGTGTGCCGTCGCGGGGGAATACCGGGGGCGCGGCCGTGCCAGCCGGGGGGTCACCGGTTGGCGTTGCCCGTGAGTCCGAGTCGCCGGTTCCGAACCGGGACGCGCTCAGCGCTGCTCCCAAGCTGGAGGGCGGACCGGTTGGGACGCGGCTCGAGGGCTCGGAGAGCGGGGGCTCAGGCGAGCAGGCCATGCCGCCGCCACCGCCCGAGGGCGAGGGGCTGCCGGGGTTCGAGACCACTCTCACCAGCGGGCCGTCGGGTCCGTCGGGTGTGTTCCACGAGACCGCCGCCGTGCAGGAGCCGGCCATCGATCCCCGCGCCGGTGGTGTTCAGCAGCACCCGCAGGACACGCCGCCTACGGGACCGGAGCCGCAGGCGTCGGCGCCTTCGGCGGGAGGCGCCGAGCCGCTTGCGCCGGTCCGCATGCCTCCCGAGGGCGGTTCCGTCCCCGTCAGGTCGGAAGGCGGCTCCGCCGGTGGGCTGAACCTGGCCGAGGCGTCGCTGGGCGGAGTCTCCGGTGGTGCGGTGCGGCATGAGGCGCCGTTGGCCGAGGGGAGTGTTTCCGGCGGCGGGCCGTCGTTGCCGGGGACGCTGCGGACCGATGTGGTGGGCGGGCAGCCGCACTCTGCGCCGGAAGCCCCCGGCGCTCCGGGGGGCCAGAGGATTACGGACGCACCGGAGAGCGTGGTGCCGCCGCGCGGGGCATCCGATGGGTCCTCGACCGATGTCCCGGTGGCGGGGTCTTCTGCTGCCAGCGGTGGGCATGGTGGTGATTCCGGGGCCCAGCCGGCGAGCAGCGCCCCGGAGCAGAACCACGCGACGTCGTCGCCCGTGACGGAGGACCGGGCGCACGGCGGACAGCCCGTTCTCGCTGAGGAATCCGCTGCCACCGCTGCCCCGCAGCCCGCGCCGCAGGGCGGGGCACCCGTTCCGTCACGCTCGGCCGAGGGGACGGGCACCGCCGGTACGGGCACGGCGGGCCGGCCGCCGGAGGCCGGCCCGGGGCCCGGGGGGCGGCCGCAGTCCGGGCTCGGGGCCGGGCGGCCCGAAGGGGTTTCCGATCCACAGGGGGCGCATGTTTCCCACCGTTCGCCGACCGGGGACACAGCCTCGGCACCTGACACTCCGTTGTCGACGCCGCAGACGCGGGTTGAGCAGCGGGCCGGCGCGCCGAACCAGGTGGCGCGGCAGACGGAGGCGCCCCAGGCCGTTCGCCGGGAGTCGACCGAGGGGATCGCGGACGCGACCGACGCCAACAGCGGGACGCAGGCGACGCGACACCTGGGCGACTTCCCCCAACGGGGCGACGTGTCCGCTGCGGCGAAGGCCGGCGAGGCGCAGTCCCCGTCCGCCGAAGCAGTGCGCGCGCAGCAGGAGGAGGACAAGGGCACGGAGAGTGCGGTCGTCGGCCAGGTGAGGGACGGCGTCCACACGCCGTCCACCGGGCACGAAACGTCCCCGCACGAGACCGGGACCGGTCGCGCGCATGACAAGGACCACCCCGCGCCCGGGAAGGACGGGACGGGCGACGTGTTCACCCCTGCGGGCCCCGACCCCCTCTTCACCGAGCGGGCCGACCAGTGGAATGCCTACCGCGACGCCCGCGACGCCCGTACGGACGAGTTCCTGCGCTTCCAGCGGGACCTGGGCAGGCCCGACGAGGCCCTGAGCCACGGCTACGCGAACTTCGCGCAGAAGGACCTCTTCGGCGGCCGGTACCTGCCCAAGGACAGCGTCGGCCACGCGCAGGCGGAAGCCGATTTCCACCGCGCCGTCCTCGATGACTTCAAGCAACACTGGCAGGCGAAGGGTTCCGGCCCTCTCGACGCGGCGAAGTGGGCCGCTGCCTACGAGAAGCACAGGGCGAACGCCGACCGCTTCTTCGCCAACGCCTCGTCACGTCACCGCGAACTGGAGAACATAGACAAAGACTTCAGCAAGGCGGTCGACCAGGCGCGCGAGGGCGACGTGTTCGGCGGGCGGTATCTGCGCGAGGCGGAGGGTCTGCCCCGCCGGGAGGACTACGAGACCGACCACCACAGGGAAGCGACCTACGACACCGACAACGGCAAGCCGCGTCCCGGCGAGGCCGGTTACGTACCGACGTCCCTGTCCCACCTGCGCGCCGACACCTTCGCGCAGGTCCGTTCGATCGTCGACAAGGCGCACAGGGAGTTCCCCGACGACCCGGTGGTGCGGCTGGGCTCGATCGACCGGCAGATCTCGGCACTGCGCGAGCACCTGCCGCAGCGGATCGCCCTGCTCGCCGACTCCTCCAGGGAAGTCGAGCACGCCACGCGGCGACTGGACGACCACCTCTTCCCCGACGACCACGAGGACCGGTCCGACGGGCGCGGGGCCCTGGACGAGGACAACCTCGCAAGGCTCCGCGGGGAGTTCCAGGACGACCTCCACACGGCCTACCAACGGGGCCGGAACGCGGCCGACCCGGGCCCGCGGGCGGAGCGGGCCGGGAAGGACTTCGAACACGCCTGGCAGCAGCACCTCGACCGGGTCTTCGAGACCCTGGACAGCCGGATCGGGCACGCCGAGTTCCGGCAGTTCAAGAACGCCGATCTGCATCGGCAGCTGAAGGACGCTTTCGACCAGTACGAGGAGGGCTTTTTCCAACCTGTCGACCAGGAGGCCCGGGACCGCCTGACCAAGGAGCTGACCCACGCCAACGAGAAGGCGGTGGACGAGCACTGGTACGACCACTCCAACAGCCCTGACACCCGATCTCACGTGCAGCCCCGGTGGGACGGCGACGGGAACCGGCCCGCCCGCTCCTACGACGACAACCGAGCCCTGCTCGACGCCCAGATCGAGGCGAGGATCGACCACGAACTCGCCCTGCGGGACAGTCTCGAGCGCGCCGCCAAGGCGTTCCATCCGCTCGGTGGAAAAGCGGGATCGGACGCCCCGAAGGGGGAGAGACTCGCACCGGCCGACGCGGTCGTCAAGGAGACCGCCGACGACTTCGGCAACGAAACCGTCCGCACCTACGACAAGATCTTCGCGCCGCACGAGCACAACATCGACGCGTGGTTGCACCACGAGAAGGACCACGGGGACACGTTCGGGAACACCCTGAACTCCCTTCCGTCGTCCGAGCCCCCGGTGGCCGGGCCGCACTCGTCCGAACCCGGATCCCGGCCGGGATCGGGACCGGAATCGGCACCCGAGAGCGGGACCGAGACCGGACCGGTGCCCGAGGCCCATGCGCAGGGGGGACCCGAGCCCGGACCCCGGCCTGGAGCGGAATCGCGATCGGCGCCCGGGACCGGCCAGGATCACCCCGGCGGTGGGCAGCTCGCACAGGCGACGGTCCAGCGGGCGGCCCCGTCCCGGAACGCGCCCGTCACCAGCCGCTCCGCCGACCGCACCGAGGAGCAGGCCCTCCACGAACCCGTGGAACAGGCCCTGCACGAGCCCGCCTCGCGGGAGCAGCCCACCTCCGCCCCGTCGCAGAACCAGACGGCGGGCCACGCCGAACCGGAGCCCCGTACCACCGAGGCGGGGGCAGCGGGCGCCCACGCCGACGCCGACCAGGTACGGCTCACCTCGCAACAGGAAGAGGCGGTGGCACGGGCGGGGACGTCCGGTACCGCGGAGCAGCGCATCGCGGCATGGCAGGACTACCAGCGGACCTCGGACGCGCTCAAGAGCGCCCAGCAGCGCGCCGACGAAGCCGTGCGGAACCAGGACCGGCCGGAATGGCCGCAGTGGAAGGTGCGGCAGGCCATCGTCCAGGGGGCTTTGTCGTACTTCGACCAACAGCGAGCCACCGGTGTTCTGAACAGTCTGGGCATGCCCCCGGAGCGGGTCCATGAGTACATGGCGTCCGGCGCTTTCGACTCGCTCCGTGAACCCCTTCCCGAGCAGCCGCACATCGCCGGCTTCCCGCTGCCCGAGGACGCCGTGCACGGTGAGGGTCCGCAGAGCGTCGACGCCCTGCTCGGTTCGCCGGTGCCGCAGGATGCCGGGGTGCGGGCAACGAGCGCGCCGCCCGTACCGGACACCCGACGCCCGCAGCAGCAGGAGCGGGACAACCCCGTGGCCGATGCCGCTGCCCTGCCACACCTTGCCCAGGTCAACGAGAGGATCTCGGCGCGTGCCCAGGCCTACGCGGACTTCGAAACCCGGCGCGGCGCCTTCCCCGGTCTGTGGGCGTCGGACCAGGTCGGGCCCGTCCGTGAGTGGTACGCCGACGCCCGGGAGGGGAACCCGGCCGGGGACGGGGAGCCGCAGTCGCACGAGCAACTGGACCAGCAGCTCGGTCAGCGTCTGGGACGGCTGAACGACCAGGCGGCCCTGCGCCAACGCACCCGCGCCCTGTTCGACGAGGAGATCCGCACCTCCTACAATCCCCTCCTGCTGCCGTCGCAGTTCACGAGTTCCACCCGGTTCACCCAGCTCGTGGACGGCTTCCACCACGCGGTGATGGACAGCGCCGATCCGCAGTCCGTCGCCCCGGTCCCGGACATCCAGGCCTCGCCCGACGTCATCGAGCGGTTCCGGCAGGAGTACCGCCAGGCGGCCATCGACGCGTGGAACGAGGAGCGGTCCTTCGCCCAGGCCCTTGGTACCGGGACCGGTACCGGCTCGGAGGGCGCGACGGGCCAGAGTCGGGAACCCACGCACTGGGATCCCCTGACGCGGTCGTGGTACCGGCGGCAACTGGCCGAACTCCAGAAGCAGTACGCCGCCGACCGTGCCGCGGCGACCGCCTCCGCCGACGCGGCGGCCGAGCAGCAGCGGCTTGATGAGCAGGCTCGCCAGACAGCCGAGTGGCTCAAGGGCCGTGCCGAGCAGACCGTCCGAGCCACGCAGCTGTTCGACCGGCACACGCAGACCCAGCGGCCGAACAGCGCGTGGGGCCCGCGGGTGTCGTCCTGGTACGACCGCCAGAAGGCCGCGATCACCCAACCGCTGATGCGTCGGCTCACCGTAGAGGGCCCGGCCGCTCTGCCCGATGTCCAGCGGGAGTTCGACCAGCGTGCGGCCGCCCTCCAGCGGATCGCCCAGTCCAGGGACACTGTCAGTCAGGACTTCGACGCGCTCCTGGCCCAGCAGGGTCTCCGAACCGAGCAACTGCACGACAGGATCACGTCGTCGCCGCTGTGGACGGCTGACTGGGCCGGGCGGCAGATCGACGCGGCGTGGCAGAGCTACCTCCAGGCGCGCGAGGCCGCCACCGCGACGGATGGGGCGTTCGTTCCGGCGCCCTCCCACATTCCGGCGGACGACTGGCGCGCCGAAGCCTGGCGCGGCGAGCAGGAACGGCGGCACACCGAGTACGGGCAGTGGCTGGACCAGGCCGCAGCGGCGGCGGCCGAGGGGGAGCAGCACGCCGCGCAACGGCAGGAGTTCGACGACGCCTTCGACGCGTGGGCCGCCGACGGCGACCACGGGCTGCGGGGGTCCGAGCTCGACCAGGTCCGGGAGCGGGTCTGGGAGCACCGGGGACACGGGCACATGACCGACCCCGGCGACGAGGGCGCCCCCCAACAGGAGCCGCGGGACGCCTTCGACGAGGAGGCCGTGCGGCAGACCGCGCTGGCCCGGGGCCGCGCCGAGTTCGAGCGGAGCCTGCGGGCCTGGCTCCAGCGGCTGACCGATCCCGCAACGACTCTCCCGTACGAGATGACGCCGGAGATCACAGCCGCGGTCGGCGACCATGTGCGGGCGTCCTTCGAGGAGCAGTTGGACCGCGCCGTCAACGACGTCTTCCCGCTCGGCTCAGGTGCAAGCGGCGACCTGGCCGCCCAGGTGCGCCAGGCGGAGCGACGGCTGGGCGAGATGATCGCCACGCTGCCGGACCGGTTCGAACTGCGCGCCGGATACGAGTCGGAGCAGGCGCGGCTGGCGGCGGAGTTCGACAGGCTCGCCGACTCCTTCCACCAGCACCTCGACGAGGACAGCCGGGCGCTGCTGGCAGCCCTGGACCCCGAGGCCGCCGACGGCCACCAGACCGGCGATGCCCACCAGGCGGTCGGGCCGGCCAAGGGCGCGGCCGGTACCCAGGTCTCCGCCCCTGGCCGGGCCGCCGTGCTGGGCCGGGCCCGCGCGGCGCTGCACGCGGCCTTCACCGACGTTTTCGGACCCGTGGACACCGCCGAGCACCTGCCGGACGACGTGGCCGGATCACTGAGCCGGTGGCGCTCGCGGTTCGAGCAGGTGGTCGCGGACCTGCCGGCGCAGCTCGCCGCTCAGGCGGCCCGTGAGAGCGCGATACGGGGCGCGCTGAACGCCACTGAGGCAGCCGTGGACTCCTGGGCGGCCGAGCCGGCCGC
>NZ_JBEYFC010000428.1:0-7792 GCF_040634175.1 Streptomyces sp. NPDC007162 | reverse complement strand
GCTTGACGTCCACGGCTGTGCCCAGCAGCGCCTTCTTGCCCGCGTCCTGCACACCGGGGCCCTTCGACCTCCTCCTCCAGCTGATCTCCAAGCACAAGCTGGACGTCACCGAGGTCGCGCTCTCCAAGGTCACCGACGAGTTCATGGCGCACATCCGGGCCATGGGACCGGACTGGGACCTGGACCAGACGACCGAGTTCCTCGTCGTCGCCGCCACCCTGCTCGACCTGAAGGCCGCGCGGCTGCTGCCCGCCGCCGAGGTGGAGGACGAGGCCGACCTGGCGTTGCTGGAGGCCCGGGACCTGCTGTTCGCACGGCTGCTGCAGTACCGCGCGTACAAACAGATCACCGACATCTTCAACCGGCGCCTTGCGGACGAGGCCCGCCGCTGGCCCCGTACCGTCGGCCTCGAACCGCATCTCGCCGAGCTGCTGCCCGAGGTCGTCATCAGCATCGGGGCGGAGGGATTCGCCAGGCTCGCGGTCAAGGCGATGCAGCCCAGGCCCAAGCCGCAGGTGTACGTCGACCACATCCACGCCCCGCTGGTCAGCGTGCAGGAACAGGCGGGGATCGTGGTGGCGCGGCTGCGGGAGCTCGGCGAGGCCAGTTTCCGGGTCCTGGTGGCGGACACCGACGACACCCTGACGGTCGTGGCCCGTTTCCTGGCCCTGCTGGAGCTGTACCGCGAGAAGGCCGTCGCCCTGGACCAGGAGACCGCGCTCGGCGACCTGATCGTGCGCTGGACCGGCGGGGACGGCGAGACCCGGCCGATGGTCACCGACGAGTTCGACCGGCCGCCCGAGCCGCCCGAGCCGCCCAAGGAGGAGAAGCCGTGAGCGAGGACACCACGGAACTGCCGACGGGGCTGCGTCCCGTCGCCGACCTCGACCTGAAGCCGGCCCTGGAGGCGGTCCTGATGGTCGTGGACGAGCCGGCCACGGCGGCGCACCTGTCCAGGATCCTGGAGCGACCCCGGCAGACGATCACGAAGGCGCTGCGCGCGCTGGCCGACGAGTACACCGCGCAGGGCCGCGGCTTCGAGCTGCGGTTCGTCGCGGGCGGCTGGCGCTTCTACACGCGCGGCGAGTACGCGCCGGCCGTGGAGCGGCTGGTCCTGGACGGGCAGACGGCACGGCTCACCCAGGCCGCGCTGGAGACCCTCGCGGTCGTCGCGTACCGCCAGCCGGTGAGCCGCAGCCGGGTCTCGGCCGTACGAGGGGTCAACTGCGACGGGGTGATGCGCACCCTGCTCCAGCGCGGTCTGGTCGAGGAGGCGGGCGCGGAACCCGAAACAGGTGCGATCCTGTACAGGACGACGAACTACTTCCTGGAGCGGATGGGCCTGCGTGGCCTGGACGAGCTCCCGGAGCTCGCGCCCTTCCTCCCGGAGGCCGAGGCGATCGAGGCCGAGACCCAGGAGGGCGTGCCGTCGTTCGATCCGGACGCTCCGGATTCCGAGGACGCAGACGACAAGACGGAACTTTGATGCGAAGCAGCAGCGGCAGGAACAGCAGCGGAAACAACGGCGGGAGCCGTGGTGGCAACAGCGGCGGCCGCGGCGGGAGCAGCGGTGCCCGCGGTAACTACCGCGGCGCCGGCAACGCCCGCGACGACAAGCAGGGCGGCCGGCCGAAGAAGCCGCGCCCGGAGGAGCGGCGCTACGACGTGGGTCCCGGCGCCACCCAGGACGGCCCGAAGTCGGGCCGCGGCGCCTCGGCGCGCGGCGGCGCCAAGGGCGGACCGAGGCAGGGGCAGGGCACCGGGCGCGGCCGTACCGCTCCGGCGAGCTCCCGTGAGTACGACGCCCGCGCCGAGGAGCGCAACCGCGAGCGGTACGCGGGCAAGAAGGACGTGAAGCTCCCGAAGACCTTCCCGGGCGCCGAGCAGGAGGGCGAGCGGCTGCAGAAGGTCCTCGCCCGCGCGGGCTACGGCTCCCGGCGCGCCTGCGAGGAGCTGATCGAGCAGGCCCGCGTCGAGGTGAACGGCGAGATCGTCCTGGAGCAGGGCAAGCGGGTCGACCCGGAGAAGGACGAGGTCCGCGTCGACGGGCTGACCGTCGCCACGCAGTCGTACCAGTTCTTCTCGCTGAACAAGCCGGCCGGCGTGGTCTCCACCATGGAGGACCCGGACGGCCGGCAGTGCCTCGGCGACTACGTCACCAACCGGGAGACCCGGCTCTTCCACGTGGGGCGCCTCGACACCGAGACCGAGGGCGTCATCCTGCTCACCAACCACGGCGAGCTGGCGCACCGGCTGACCCACCCCAAGTACGGCGTGAAGAAGACCTACCTCGCGCACATCGTCGGTCCGATCCCGCGCGACCTGGGCAAGAAGCTCAAGGACGGCATCCAGCTGGAGGACGGTTACGCGCGCGCGGACCACTTCCGGGTCGTCGAGCAGACCGGCAAGAACTACCTGGTCGAGGTCACCCTGCACGAGGGCCGCAAGCACATCGTGCGCCGCATGCTGGCCGAGGCCGGCTTCCCGGTCGACAAGCTGGTGCGGGTCGCCTTCGGCCCGATCACCCTCGGCGACCAGAAGTCGGGCTGGCTGCGCCGCCTGTCCAACACCGAGGTCGGAATGCTGATGAAGGAAGTCGACCTCTAGAGCGCCCTGTACGTCCTTCTGACGGCCGGTCCCGGCTCCACCGGGGCCGGCCGTCGTCGTTCCCGGGAAAGGGGTTCCAGCGGGCGTGGAGGGCTTGCGTGGTGATCCGACGGGGTTTTATAGTCGTAGCGACTATTAGTCGGAGGGGATGACGGAACCGTGCAGGGTTACGACAAGTACGCCTACGAACCCTTCGCCGTCACCGTGGACCTCGCCGTCCTCACCCTGCGCGCCGGCGCCCTGCACGTGCTGCTCGTCGAGCGCGGACTGGAGCCGTACGCCGGCCGGTGGGCGCTGCCCGGCGGCTTCGTGCTGCCCCGGGAGTCGGCCGAGACGGCGGCCCGGCGGGAACTCGCCGAGGAGACCGGCCTGGCGGACCTGTCGGGGCTGCGCCTGGAGCAGCTGCGCACCTACAGCGAGCCGGACCGCGACCCGAGGATGCGGGTCGTATCCGTCGCCTTCACCGCGCTGCTGCCCGATCCGCCCGAGCCGCACGGCGGCGGCGACGCGGCCCAGGCGCGCTGGCTGCCGTACGACCCCGCCCGGCCGCTCGCCTTCGACCACGACCGGATCCTCGCCGACGCCCACGACCGCGTCGGCGCGCAACTGGAGCACAGCTGTCTCGCCACCGCCTTCTGCCCGCCCGAGTTCACGCTCGGCGAGCTGCAGAACGTCTACGAGACCGTGTGGGGCGTCGCGCTGGACCGCCCCAACTTCCGCCGCAAGGTCCTCACCACACCCGGTTTCGTCGAACCGGTCCCCGGAGCCGCCCGGTTGACCGGCGGGCGCGGCAAACCCGCCGCGCTCTACCGCGCGGGCACCGCCACGACGCTCCGCCCGCCCCTGCTCCGCCCGTCCCGGGAAGGACGCCCCGCATGACCTTCACCGCCCACAAACGCGCCGCCACCGGCTCCCTCATAGGTCTCGCCCTCGGGGACGCGCTGGGCTTCCCGACCGAGTTCAACGACGTACCCGCCATCCTCGCCAAGTGCGGACCCTGGCGGCAGATGGAGCTCCCCGAGCGCGCCTTCGTCTCCGACGACACCCAGATGACCCTGGCCGTCGGGCACGCGCTGCGCACCGCCATGGACCGCGGCGTGCTCGGGCCCGAGCGGCTGGAGCGACCGCTGCGCGAGGAGTTCGTGAACTGGTACCAGTCACCGGAGAACAACCGCGCACCCGGCCGCACCTGCCTGCGGGCCTGCGACCTCCTGAAGGAGGAGGGCCGCATCTGGCAGGACGCCAGCCAGATCGGCTCCAAGGGGTGCGGCGCCAACATGCGGGTCGCGCCCATCGGCCTCGCACCCGGCCTGAGCGACGAACAGCGGTCCGGAGCCGCGCAGTTGCAGTCCGCCCTCACCCACGGCCACCCCACCGCCCTGGCCGCCTCGGACCTCACCGCGCGCGCCGTGCGGCTGCTCGCCCAGGGCACCGAACCGGCGGCACTCGTCACCCGGCTGAGGGCGTACGCCGTGGACAACCGCACCCGCTACCACCACACCTGGCTCGGCGACCTCTGGACCCGCGGCCACGACGCGGGCCCCGAGGCGTTCATCGCACGCGGCTGGGACGAGTGCCTGGAGATCCTCGACCGCCTCCGGGACGCCGTGGCCACCGCCTCACCTGAGGACGACCCCTGCCTGGCCACCGGCGCCGGCTGGATCGCCGAGGAGGCCCTGGCGACCGGCCTGCTGTGCTTCCTGCTCTTCCCCGGGGAACCGTTGGCCGCCCTGCGCCGGGCCGCCTGCTCCTCCGGCGACTCCGACTCGATCGCCTGCCTCACCGGGGCGTTCGCGGGGGCCTGGCTGGGCGAGGACGCCTGGCCGACACAGTGGGCCGACCGCGTCGAGTACCGGGGCGACCTGATGACCCTGGGCGCCCTCTGGGACGCCTGAGCCGGGTCCGGTCACGCCGCCGAGGCGCGCCGGGTCCGGAACAGGAAGTCGGCCACGCGCGCGTGGTCGGGCTCCGCCGGGAGCGGAGTGCGCTCCAGGGCCTCGTCGGTCTCCTCGGCCAGCCGGGCGAACCGCGACTCCACGACGGGCCAGGGCACCTCGCCCCGCTTCACCGCCAGCAGCGCCTCTCGGCCGTCGCCGACCTGGACCGTCAGCTCGCCGGTGCGCAGCAGGTCACGGGCGCTGGTCAGCAGCCGCAGCAGGTGCATGGCGTGCTTCCAGCGCGGCGCGCCGCGGGTGCGGACGTCGTCCTGCAGCTTGCGGCGCTGTGCGAGGGCGTAGCCGGTGAAGGTGGCGTGGGTGCGGCGGGACAGAAAGGCGCCGCGCAGCGCGAGCAGTTCGCGGCCCGTGTCGTCGACGTGCTCCACCAGGGGCGAGTGCAGGCACTCCAGGATGTTCGGATTGGCCCGCAGCGCGAGCTCGCAGAAGCGCTCCAGCTCCCAGGAGAACTGCTCCTCGCCCGGCCCCTCCACATGCGGCGGTGGCTTCTCGAAGCGCCAGAACAGGGGAGTGGGGGCGAGGAACACGCCCCGCCGGTCGGTGTCGCTGTCCCCGGTGGCCAGCCCGAAGGCGCGCGACCCCATGACACAGGCGTAGATGGTGTGGTCGCGTACCAGGTCCTCGGGTTGCATGCCGAGGGAGCGTACGCGGCCGGTCAGGCCACCGTGATCGAATTTCCGCTCACGGTGATGGACTTGGCGGGCAGCGGCCGGGTGGCCGGACCGTGGGCGACCGCGCCGTCGGCGATGTGGAACCTGCTGCCGTGGCAGGGGCAGTCGATGGTGCCGTCCGCCACCTTGGCCACGGTGCAGCCCATGTGGGTGCAGATCGCTGAGAAGGCCTTGAACTCGCCCTTCGTCGGCTGGGTCACCACGATCTTCTGGTCCTTGAAGATCATGCCGCCACCCTCCGGGATCTCACTCGTCTGCGCCAGCGCGTTCCCGGTGGCAGCGCTCGCCGACCCGGAGGCGGACGAGCCGGCGGTGGGCGACGCCGCGGAGGAGGCGGGCGTCTCGGGCGAGGCGGGCGTCTCGGTCGAGCTGGAGGAGCCGTTGCCGTTGTTGTTGCCGCAGCCCGCGCAGGTCGCGGCGAGCGCCGCGGCACCCGCTGTGAGCATGGTGCGCCGAGTGGAGCCCTCGGTCATGTCGTCACTCCGAACGTGCGGAAGAACCAGAATGCGGACGTCAGCCAGACGAGCGTGAGCACGGCGAACACCAGCCCACCGACGATCGGCAGCAGCCAGCCAGGGAGTCGCTCCCAGCGGAGCAGCAGCATCTTGGCACTGAAAACACCGAAGAAGAAGCAACCCAGGATGGAGTGCCACAAAACGCGTGTTTCGTACGTCTGATAGCCCAACGCGTACAGGCAGTGCACCGCCACCGGGACGGCGACCAGGAAGGCGATCCGCCCTGACCAGCGGTGCAGGCCCGAGGCCCAGCGCGGTCCCGGCAGCTTCCCGTACAGCATCAGCGCGGAGACCAGCTGGACGAGCGCGAAGAAGAACGCGATCGAGGCCAGCCACGCCTTCCCCGCGAACGTGCTGCTGAAGGCGCCGAGGCCGAAGACGCTCCCGGTCGGGTGGTGGACCCTGCCGTACACGCCGAGGGCGACCGTGACCGCGCCGGCCACCAGGGCGGGGACGAGATAGCGGGCGGGGCGCGGGCCGCGGCGGTGCGGCTCGGGCGGCGGCCAGCTCTGGGAGGCGGCGTTCGGGTCGGCGGTCATGCTCGGCTCCCTCGGGTCTCGGCCGGATGTCAGGGGAGGACCGGTTCCGCTGTCAGCCGCTGTCCGTCGACCGTGACGGCGCCGGTCGCCGGGTCGATGCGGGGTGCGGACGAAGGCGCGCCCTCGCGGTCGACGATGCCGACCTGGCAACCGTCGGCGAGCACGATCCAGCCGCCGTCGACCCGCGCCCCGCGCACGGTCGCCGTGGCCCGGTAGAGCCCCGAGTCCTCGACGGCATCGAGGGCGGTGAAGGCGTAGCGGCCGCCGGTCAGTCTCATGGTGCCGTCGGATCGCACCCGCGCCTTGAGCCAGGACTCCTTGCTGTACCCGTCGCAGAAGTGCGCGACCGCCCTCCCGTCGCGGACCGAGGCGGCGACCGAGGACGAGACGTCGTCGGTGCGGCCGGCACAGGAGGCGTCGGCGATCTCCGACGGTGACGGCGACGAGGCGTTCCTCGTGCCCGCCGTCGCGTCGAGCGCCAGCGTGAGCAGGCCGAGCAGCAGACCTGCGAGCAGGGTCAGCAACGGGCCGGGACGTTTCATGACGGACCTCCCCCGAGGCGGGTCTGCCTGCCATCAGAGCGGACCGGCGGGTCGGGCGTAAAGAGGCGCGCTGGGGTGTTTCACCCCAAGTAGCGGAATTGTGTCATACGCGTGACATTGGGGCCATGGCAGGCAGAGACCTCGAAAACATACTCGGCAACCTCCTCGGCGAGGACGGCGAAGGCGCCGGGCCGCTGACCACGCTGATCGGCGCGATGAGTCACGGCCAGGGCGGCAGCTCGCTCGGCGGGCTCCTGGAGACTCTCGCGAAGTCCGCTCCGGCCGTGCGGAAGGACTAGGCGGCGTCTCAGCGGGCGGGCACGGCGCACGGGACCGGCGGCGGGCTGACTAGGCTGGACGGACCAACAGGCCGACGTCGGAACAGGAGCGGTGCGGTGGCGGTACGAGCGGTCCGGGGGGCCGTCCAGCTGGAGCGGGACGACGCGGGTCACATGGAGCAGCAGGTCGGAGCGCTGCTCACGGCCATCCTGGAGCGGAACGGCCTGACCGCCGACGACGTGATCAGCATCTGGTTCACGGCCACGCCCGACCTGCACAGCGACTTCCCGGCGGCCGCCGCGCGCAAGCTCGGCATCGTCGACGTACCCCTGATCTGCGCCCAGGAGCTGGACATCGCGGGCGCCATGCCCAGGGTGGTACGGATACTGGCGCACATCGAGTCCGAGCGGCCCCGCGCCGAGATCAACCACGTCTACCTCGGTGCCGCGGCCGCCCTGCGCAAGGACATCGCCCAGTGAGAACCGCGCTCGTCATCGGTACCGGCCTGATCGGTACCTCCGCCGCGCTCGCCCTCTCCCAGCGGGGCGTCGTCGTCCACCTCGTCGACCACGACCCCGAGCAGGCCCGTACCGCGGCCGCGCTCGGCGCGGGCACCGACGAGGCGCCCGTCGGCCCCGTCGACCTCGCGATCGTCGCAGCCCCGCCCGCCCATGTGGCGTCCGT
>NZ_JBEYFC010000427.1:0-7819 GCF_040634175.1 Streptomyces sp. NPDC007162 | reverse complement strand
GCGAGGACGAAGTCGCCTTCCGCACCTGGTGCCGCGCACAGCTGCCGGTGCACCGCACCGGAACGGTCAACCTGCGCGGGCTGCGGCCCCTGCTGAGGGCCGAGTTCCAGTGGGGCATGTATGTCCACGGCCTGCAGCCCGTCGCCGTGTGGCACCTGACGTGGGTGCAGTCGCTCGCGGACGAATGCCAGCGCCGCGACGTGGCGTCCCTGGCCGGCCTGGAGGCGTCCGTCTTCCACCGCGCCTACCACCAGCGCATGGTCCAGGAGATGCAACAGGCCCTGCGGAAGATCTACTTCACTCCCTCCGATACCCGGGATGCCGGCTACATCGAGACCGAGCACTTCGGGGTGCGCTTCCCGGGCCGCTCCAGCTACGTCGACCTGACCTGCATCACCCAGCGGTGGCTGCGCGACCTCTTGTGGGACCACATAGCAGGCGTGCTGCGTTCGCCCACCTGCCCGCGCAGCGCCCAGCCGGTTGACTTCGTGCGCCGCGCCGGCGCCGAACTGTCCGCGTTCTTGGAGGCCGAGGCGCCGGGCGGCGGCCACGACCCGTCCGTTCTGCGAGGCGAGCACGTCCACCGCTTCGTCGCGGACCTGCGCAACCGCGAACGCCTCGGCCTGGCCTTCCGCGGCCAGGCCCGCCTGGACGGCAAAATGGCGAAGGTCACCGAGAACTCGCGACGGATGGTGTTCAACTACGGCCGGTCCCTTCTGCGCGGCGCGCTGGACAGCGGCAGCGCCGAGAGAATCGGCCTGGACCGCACCTTCATCGCCGCCATGCCGGTCGGCGGCCCGGGCACCCTCCGCAGCCGCAACCCGTTCCCCGACGAAGTCGCCCGGGCGCTTGCGCACGAGGCCAACCTGCAGCAACTCGCCGACGGCTACGACCCGCATGACCGGGGCCTGAGGGATATGTGGGAGACCATCATCGTCACCGGCCGGCGCGCCAGCGAGGTCATCCAGCTTCGTCTGGACTGCATCGGCCGCTACGGCGGGCTGCCGCTGCTCTGGCACGACCAGACCAAGGTCGGCAACCTGAACGCGGCTGTCCGCATCCCCGACCATCTCCTGGACCGGCTCGAAGAACGCCGCCAAAAGACCTTGACCCACTACGCCGACCGGCACGCCGGCCGCCCGCCCACTGCTGCCCAACGCGCTCACCTGGCCCTGTTCCCCACCGACATCCACAACCCCGACGGCCGCCGCGCTTTGTCCTACACCTGGTTCCACACCGGCTTCCGCAGCTGGCTCGCCGACCTTGATCTCGGCGGTCACTACGTCGCCCACCAGGCCCGGCATACGCTGGCCACCCGGCTGCTGCGGCACGGCGCGAGCCTGACGCACATCCGCCGCTACCTCGGGCAGGTCTCCGACCGCATGGCCGAGCACTACGTCCACCTGACCCAGTCGGACCTGGACAACGTCCTTCAGCATGTATGGGTCGCTGGACCCGGCACCGCTCACCCCGGCGAAATCCTCACCAGCGACACCACCCCGCTTACCCGAGAACAGGCCCAGGCCCTGGCCATCGACCTGTCACGCCGCAGCACCCCCGCTGAGGGCGGGTTCTGCACCTTCCAGCCCGTCGTCGACGGCGGCGCCTGCCCCTGGAGCCTCGACTGCCACAACTGCGACAAGTTCGTCCTGTCCGGCGCCGATTTGCTGTATTGGCGGCGGAAGCGTGAGCAGTGGCGGCTGCTGGCTGAGGGTGCCCCCGATGACTCCACCGCCGACTACCTTCACCGCTACTTCGAGCCCACTGCCCGCGCCATCGACGGCCTGGAGAAGGCCCTGGCCGGCCTCGGTCTCCTCGACGACGCCCTCGCCTTGGACCTGCGCAAACCCCAGGACTACTTCCATCGCGTGTGGTCCACCGCCTTCCGGGCCGTCGACCTCGCCGACGCGGGCGGCGACGAGCCGGACGAGTACAGCGGTACGTACACAGCCGACAGCGACGACCCGGAACAGGACACCGCATGAACAGCGCCCCCCTTCCTGAACCCCGCACCGCGGCGGCCCTGGCCGCCCGCCGCCGCAAGGCCGAAGCCGCCCTTGATCGCGTCCACCAGGCCATCGCACGGCTACGACGCGAGAAGGCCCAGGTCAGTGTCGCCTCTGTCGCCCGCCGAGCGGACGTCTCGCGCACCTTCCTGTATGACAACGCCGAGGCCAGAAGCGTGGTCGCTGCAGCGATGAACGAGGCTGGCGAACGCCGCACCCAGATGCTCGCCGACCGGGACAACGAGCGTGAGGCAACCTGGCGCGAACGCACACTGAATGCTGAGGACGCACTCAAGGTCGCCCACACCGAGATCCTCGCCCAGCGCACCCGTATTGGCGAACTCCTCGGCCAGATCCGTGACTTGCAAGCCGAGTGGACTGAGGAGGCCATCCAGCGGATCACCACCGAGAACAGGACCCTCAAGCAGCGCATCCGCCAGCTCACCACCGAGAACCGCACCCTCGACGAGCGGCTCAAGGCCGCCCGCTCCAACCTCCGATTCCAAGACCGCCGCGTCGCCGACCTCGAAGCACGCATCACCGAACCGGGATCAGCTACCTGACCCCTGTCCACAGAAGCCAGTGTGCCGTTGACAGCAGAAGATCCCACAAGGCGCGTCGGCAGGTCCGCTGAGTGTCGATCCGGGGCCGGAAACGGGTGACCCTGGTGGGGACTGGTCTGTGAAGACCAGTCCCCACCAAGAGGCTTCACGTGCCGTCCGGCGTGCACGCCCTGGCGGCGAGTACGGCATCAGCCTGCGCCCGCCATCACGGCCGAGGCTCTGTTGAACCCGCCAATGGCCAAGCGCAGTTCAACAGGCTCATCGGCGTGATCCGGGTCCTGCTCGATGAATCCAACGCCGACGGCAAGATGCGCTTCTTGCGACATCGTTACCGTCGCCCTCAGCCGGTTCCATTACGAGAGGGACCATCAAGGGTAACTCGCCGCGCACAGCGACCAGATGTTGCTGTCAGGTCGCTGTTGTCGATCATGAATGGTTCACTCTCCCTTTCTCTGCGTCGGCAGCAAAACGTGCGGCGCAGAGAGCCGAACTGACATACGTTTACTTCCTGTTGGGAATCTTGGCAGGGACCTGCTCATTGGCTCTGTCTCACGGAAGGATCACATGCGCAGTCTCAGACACACGCTCACAATCTTGCTGACCGCGATGGCTTCAGTGCTGCTGGGGACCTCAGTCGCGCAGGCGGCGCCCCACTCCGACGCGATGACGGTCGACACCTACGTAACGGACGCTCCGACACAGTCCCCTGGCACCATCTTCAAACGGCTGAAGGCCGGTGAAACTCCCGAGGCTGTGGGGTTGGCGCAGAGGCACAGGGCGATCAAGAGCGACGCCGTCCGCAGAATCGGTCCGGCGTCCCTGCGAGGGGATGTACCCAATGCCAGTGTAGGAGAAGCCGAGGCGTCCGGCGCCCGGTTGAGCCCCACCGTGACGGACGTGCCCAAGAGGACGATGACACTTGCGGAATGCAAGGCGCATACCGCCGCTGACGCAAGCATGTGGATCGCGTCCCGCTTCGCGATGTGCGAATCTCAGTGGTTTTCTGCCAACTGGCGCCAAAACGATAAAGTGGTTGGCTTCTCGCAGATGACGGTCAGCGCCATCGCGACGGTATCGGCCAACTCGCGTGACATCAAGTTCGACTACTACTTCTCGGACTTCTACGCGGCAGGCGTCAACGCGATCGACGAAACGCTCGTGGGTACCTCGGTGAACCACCCCACGGTTCCCGACGGTGTGAGGCTGGGCCAAGGCGGCCTCAATCCGACTCCGACGACGGTGGCCGACCTCAAGGCGAATCCGCATTTCATGATATCGACCAACGCCGCGCCCGGGCAGGGCCTCGCACCCGACGACGGCATATGGGCCGTCTGGAACATGAAGTTCGTGCCCGAGTGGCCGCCCGGCTGGGTCGAGAGTAACCCGCTGGCTGAGTGGAAATTCTCCTCGTTCGGGCTGCGCTGGGACAATTCCCCCTACCTTCCCAACTACAAGCCCACGGACGTGCTGCACACCGGGGGCGCCGCACTGAGCTACGACGTCTCCCCGTTGAGGTACAGCACCGCCAGCACTGCTCCGGAACGCGCGGTGGCCTCCCATATCAAGACGGCTTTCACGCAGCCGCAGAAAACCCTTCCGGCCAATTCCTCGAAGCACGTGGCAGGCCAGAGCGCCAGCGACCCACTGCACCGGCTACAGAAAAGCATCAACCAGACGAACCTGAACAGATACAACGCAAACCGGCGTGAGGCTGTGAAGGTATGCACAGCCGTAGACCCCAACTATGCGTCGAAAGGGCTGGAGTGTGACGAGTACCCGTTCGCCTCAACCTATGAAGGATCAGCCCAGTCCATCTACGAGCCAACCAAGCCCAAAAACAACTTCTCGGCGCTGGCCATCAACGGCACCGAAAATGGTGCAGGCGGCAGCCAGCTTGCAACCTATTACTCAGACAACCGGATCATCGACGGGCCCAATGACGAGTTCTATGTGGTGATCATCCCCTGATGCCTATCGTCTGTTCCCGGCTGGCGACGGCCGGGAACAGACCGGCCTCACTAGAACTCCCATTCAAGAATTCCGTCAGCGGTGAACACCGCGGCGCACCCGTTGCGGGTCATATGAGGATCATCCTCATATTCGGCGCCTTGAGCTGACCCGGTCTCCAGCGCACTCGCTACATCGGCCCACATTTCGGTCACACTGCGCCAGGTGGGCGCGCCGAAGAAGCCGTCGGCCTTGCTCCAGGTCAGAACACTCCCACGCAGCTCGCCGGGCCTGTTGTCCACCACCAGCAGGTCTCCCGTCGTGTCGTCCCCGATAGGCACCAGGAGCGGATGAAATTCCCGACAAGGCTCTCCGGCAATATCTACGGCATCCTCCCCACTGGCCGGGGTTACTGAGGCGGCACGCTTGCGCTGCCACAGCATCTGCATGCGATGGAGGCCGACAGGGATGTACAAGGGTGGCAGCAAAACGCCTGTGACTGGATTCGGCTCCACCCCGTCGAAAAGCAACAGCTGATCCCTCACCGCATCGGGGAACGTCTGCCCCATCACGGACTGAGCCTCAGATATATCGTCCATGGTCGCCGATGTCCGGACAGTACGTGCTGTCGAGGGGGCATGCGCGTCCAGAGCCGCTCGGACACGTGCCCAGGCATCGGTGAGTGTCGTCGTCATGGTGTCATCCTGCTACCTGGCGATGATCGTGTATGCCATTCTCGGCACCTGACATGGTGCGAAGTAGTCACGTGTCGTCACTTCGACTGAGCGGTTCCCGCATGACGGTTCGAAAAGCCATCGTGGGCGGCACCCGACCCCAGGCATCCTGCGCTCCTATGAGGATGTATGCAACAAACGCCCCACGGTCCCTCCGCCGCCGAGTGGACGGGCCGAGCCACGAAGCCACTCGGACGAGCTGCAGCAACGGCCCCAACGCATCATCACGGACATGTAGGCCTAGAATCGTTGCAGTTCAGGGCCGGTTCACGAGCTCCCTCGGTCGGTAAAGTCGAGTACAAGCGCGGCATCGACGCCGGCGTCATCAATCAAGGTCTCTTCTACCTGGCGTGGATGATGGACCATCGCGCCGAGTTCGAGCACCTGGTCCGCGACCGGCTCGGGGTAACGGCCGCGGCCCAGGTCCTGTGGAGCGGGCCGCGCCTGATGTGTATCGCCGGCGACTCCACCCGCTACGACGTGCATGCCGTGCGGGAGCACCGGAGGTCGATCGACCAATGCCGCGAAGTTAAGGCCCCGATGGTGCTGTCAAGGGCTCGGCGAGCGGGAGCTTATAGGTGCAGGGGGCTGTGCGGATGAGTCGGTTGTTGCGGGTCCAGTAGCAGAGTTGTGCTGTGAGGCTCTTGATGGACGGTGTGGTGGTGAGGCCGAGGCGGCGTGCGATGTCTCGGGTATGCATGGCTTGGTTCGCATTCGCCGCCAGGATCCGGCAGACCTGGTCCCAACGCCTGGAGGCCGTCTGGCTGGGTGCCTGTGTGCCGGGAGGGGCCGGCGGGTGGACGGTGATCTCGATGGCGCTGATCGGGGTGCTGTCGCGGGGGCGTCCGTCGCGGTTCCAGGTGTGGTAGCGGGAGATTCCGCTCTTGACGATGCGGGTGGAAAGCCGCATCCGGCGTTTGGGAAGGAGCGTGCGCAGGATACGGGTACCGATGTGTCCGACCAGGTCGGAGTAGTTGTGCGGTCCGGTTGTTGGAAGTATTCCGGTGAGGCTGACGACCGTGTCGCGGGCTGCCTCCAGGGCGGCGGTGAAGCCGGCCCGGTCGGGGTCGCAGCCGGCTTCGGTCTCCACCGCGGTCACCATGATCGAGCGCAGTGCCTGGTAGAGGGTGAGCAGTCCCCACACTTCCTGGCAGAGGCCCACCGGGTCCTTCGAACGCAGCACCCGGCCTTGAAGGAGGGTGTGGCGCAGTGCAAGGTAGGCGGTCTCGATCTCCCAGCGTTCGTGGTAGAGGCGCATCAAGCGGGCGGCGGGGTCTGCGCGATGGTCGGTGAGTGTGGTCAGCAGGCGGTAGGTGTCACCGAAAGTGCCGCCGCCGACGGTGCGTGCTTGGACCTCGGCCTCGATCACTCGCAGCGAGAGGCTGCCGATGCGGGTGAGGTACGAGCCGTCGGGCAGCACGGCCAGCACCGGTGGGCGCCGTGTGCTGGTGCAGCGCACCAGAAACTGCGCGCCCTGTCGCGTGATGGCGGCCAGGAGCTCGTTGCCGTCGAATGCACGGTCTGCCAGAAGGAGCATGTCCGGGGTGAGGTGGCTGGTCAGTTCCCGGGCGTAGTCGCTCTCGGCTTTGACGGCGGGACCGAAGATTGCTGCGATCAGGCCGCGGGTGCCTGTCTCGCACAGCGTCATCAGCATCAGCCGGGGGTAACCCGCCGGGCCGTGGCGTCGGACGGTGCGACCGAGCCAGGACCTGTTGCGCTCGTGGTCGGGGACCGACAGGCTTCCGCATCCGTCGAATGCGACCGTGCGCCAACGACGGTAGCGCACTCCAGGGGTGGAGGGCTGGGCCAGCGGGCCCGCCAGCACGTCGAAGAGCCGCTGCAGAGGGGCGACGCCCACCCGCCGGCGCAGATCACGAAGTGCCTTCTCGGACGGCCGCGGCATGTTGCCGCTCAGCCCTGCTACGAGTTTGTCCCACACCAGCTGAGCACCCAGATGCTCGAACATGCCGAGAGCCAGGACGAAGTAGACCCCGACTCGGGATGGCAGTCTCCGTAATCGTTTCTCGCGGGCTCCGGTCTCCTCCACCACCGCATCCACCAGCTCCGGTGGGATGACTTGGGTTAACTCGCCGATGTGACCGGGCGCGAACACGTCAGGCGTGCCGCCCGTGACAAACTGGGCCACAGGGCCTCTGCTCTCTCAGGAAGATCTTGGTCGATCCCCTGCATAGCAGAGGCCCTGCCACATCTCACGCACCCCTTGACATTGCCATCGGGGCCTTAACTTCGCGGCATTGGTCGATCGACCTGGTCTGCTACCGGCTCTTCGGCGACGGCCTGCTCGGGCTTGAGACCGTGGCCTCCGTGAGCGGCGGCATGCCGGTGGCGCGCCGGGCACGGCGCCAGGCGGTTGCCCGGGCGGCGGCCGGCGTGGAGGGCGCGGCGATGGCGGAGCTGGCGGGCACGGTCGACGAGGTCCTGCTCGGGCTCGGGGACGGGGTGAACCGGGTCGACCGCAAGACCTACCGGGCGTACCAGCGCCTGCGGAACTTCGCCTGCCTGTGCCCGCCGCAGCGGAGCAAGCTGCTGGTCTACCTGAAGGTCGACC
>NZ_JBEYFC010000426.1:0-7821 GCF_040634175.1 Streptomyces sp. NPDC007162 | reverse complement strand
CGCCGTCGAGGCCAGGCTGGCCGAACTCGGCCTCTCGCTGCCGGCGGTCGTCCCGCCGCCGCCGCCGTGGTCGACGAAGTAGTCGGCCTGGGCCGCGCCGCCCGTGGTGTCCGGGGTCGCGAAGTGGTAAGCGCCGCGGACCATGCCGGCGTCGTAGGAGCCGTTGTACTGCTGGGCGAAGGACGGGTTCGTGTAGTACGTGCCTTCCGTCGCCTTGGTGTACGCCCAGCGGACCCCGCTGCCCAGCAGGGTCGGCCAGGCGACGTCGCCCTGGTAGCTGGCGACGTCGACACCCTCGGTCTGGGTGGCGAGGCCGGTCCTGGGCGTGCCGTTCTGGCCGTCGTGGGCCAGCACGCCCGTGCCCATGTAGGCCGAGCCGCGGGCGGGCACGGCCGGGTCGGCGTGGACGGGGGCGGGGGAGAGCGCCGCGCACAGCAGGGCGGCGAGCGTGGTGAGCAGGGCCGGTGCGGGTCTGAGCAGGGGCATGCCGTGCCTCCGTGGGGTGAGGTGGATCTCAGATATGCCAGAGCCGCCCGGTACCACCGGCGCGACACGAGGGACCGCGACCCGAGGTCACACGGGTCGACCACCGGCGTGCGCATGCGGCGGAAGAGGGGGACCGGAGGCTGCCGCTGGTCCATGCCTGCGAAATACTTGCCGAGCGGGGCGACGACAGGGTTTGACCCGGACTTTCAGTACTGCGAAACCGATCAGGGGTGCTGACGTGCACGAGGACGACAAGGGCGAGGGGCGCCGCCCTGCCACCGGGCCGGCGCCGACACCGCCGGCCGGCGCGGACCAGGAGTTCCTGGCTCTGGAGCGCGAGTTGACGGTGCTGCTGCGGCGCGCCCGGGCCAGTCAGGGCGAGATGGCCCGGGAGGTCCACCCCGACCTGGAGTCCGCCGCCTACGGGCTGCTGGTCCGGCTCGACGAGAGCGGCGGCCGGCGCGCCACCGAACTCGCCGCCTACATCGGCGTCGGCAAGGCCACCATGTCCCGCCAGCTGCGCGCCCTGGAGGAGCTCGGCCTGATCGCCCGCGAGCCCGACCCGGCCGACGGACGGGCCTGGCTGGTCGCCCTCACCGAGGAGGGCCGGCGCCGGGTCGGCAGGGTCCGCGAGGCCCGCCGCGGCCGCTACGTCCGCCAGCTCGCCCACTGGCCCCGCCCCGAGGTCGCCGAACTGGCCCGTCTGCTGCACGAGTTGAACGGCGTCATGGAGAAGTAGCCGGCGGTCCCCGCCGGGCGGGCCTCACAGCTCGACGTACACCACCGTCGCGTCGTCGTGCGTCTTGCTCCGCCCCAGGAACACCCGCTCGTCACGGTCGGCCGCCTCCAGCTCGCGCACCCGGTCCACCAGGGCCCGCGCACCCTCCTTGCGCACGAGGTCGAACAGGGCCGTCCAGTCGCCCTCGCGGAACTTCTCCGTCCAGCGGGTCGCCCCGTCCGTGAGCGCGACCAGGGCGGCGACCTCGGCGCGCGGCACGGTCCCGGTGACCGCGCGGGCGGCCACCGCCGGGTCGGCGGCGGCGGTGAAGAAGCCGCCCTCCTTGTTGCGGACCGTGGCGTCGGCGATCGCGGCCGAGGCGAGGCAGGCACGGGGGATCCGGTCCAGGCGGTCGTCCAGGACCGGGGTGAGCGTGCCGCTGGGGGAGCGCAGGAGCAGCGCGGAGTCGGACAGGACGAGGTACTCGACGGCGTCCTCGGACCACCGGGTCACGACGACCGTCGCCTGGGGTGTACGCGGGTGAGAAAGGTCACAGGTGGCCCCGTGTCCGGCGGCCGTGCGGCGGATAGCCTCGCCGAGGATCTCCCGCAGTGTCAGATCTCTTCGCGAAACGGTCAGTTCGGTCAGCGCGCCGCCCAGCCGCGCCGTGAACCAGGGGACCGAATGCAGACACCCGGTGCCGTCCCGCGGCGGAGTGACACCGTCCAGGACGATCACGCAACCCCCCTGTCCGGAGGCAGGAAGGCAGACCCCGGCGAAGTCCTCGTTGGGGCGGTCCGCGGCGCCGGGTTCCGACATCACCTCAGTACGCATTCAGCCAGTCTGCACGACCCCTTCACAGGCTTCACCAGAGGCTGGCAACAACCCGGGAAACGGCACGGTCTCGCAGGTCAGCCGCCTGTTTTGGGCTGGAATGGCGCACTCCGGGAAGGCGTGTCGGCGAATCCTGCCAAAGCCTGCCCTCCGCGTCCAACCGGCCAGCCGGAAAAGGCCCCTGCACAGTCCACCGGAACTTGCCCGCCAACTCCTCTCCGATGTTCACTCCTTCGGGTGGCGGGTCGGATGATGCGAGACCACCGCCCACCGGCGCTGGGAGGGTCGGGGACCGACATATCGGTGCACGTGAGCAAGTGCACGCACCACTTGGCACCGAATTGCCGGGATGATGACGGGGTGCCACCCGGCCCCTTGGGTACACGAGTTCAGGAATGCGAGCACCGGTGCAGAAGACGCGGCCTCGGCGCACAGGCAAGAAGACGGCCTCCGAAGCGGGCGCCGCCGTCCCCGTCGGCTCCGGCCGCCGCAAGCACGTCCGGACCCGGCTGATCGTGGCCGTGGCCGTGGTGGCCGCCGCCATCGCCGGAGCGGGCGCGCCCGCCCTGCTGACCGCCTCCGGGCAGCTGAGCGACTCCCAGGAACTGGTGACGCTCGCCGGCCGCACCCAGGACGCGCTGGCGCTCGCCAACTCCCTCGCCGACGAGCGCGACGAGGTCACCACCTACATCGCGGCGGGCCGCCCCAAGTCCAAGGCGCCCTCCGAGGACCGCAG
Source organism: Streptomyces sp. NPDC007162 (assembly GCF_040634175.1). Lineage (NCBI taxonomy): Bacteria > Bacillati > Actinomycetota > Actinomycetes > Kitasatosporales > Streptomycetaceae > Streptomyces > Streptomyces sp. NPDC007162. The sequence continues at coordinate 5,047 of NZ_JBEYFC010000426.1, read as the reverse complement.
CGCCCGCGTCGACCGCCAGGTCGAGGACCTGCGCGCGGACACCGACGCCCCCGGCTGGCTGCGCACCGACCTCGACGGCATCGCGGCCGTCCGGCGCGCCGCGCTCACCGGCAAGAGCACCGCCCTGCAGGCGCACGACGCGTACGCGCGGACCATCACCGAGCTGCACCGGCTCGCCGAGCAGCTGGCCGAGCAGACACCCGCCAGGGCCGGCTCCGGCGCCTACGCGTTCGCCGAGCTCGACTCCGCCGTCCAGCAGTCCGCCGCCGCCCGCGGCCTGCTCCTGGCCGCCCTCAGCATCCCGAGCAGCACCCAGACCACGATCAGCCCGCTCACCGGGCTGCCGGTCACCAGCACCACCACCTCCGAAGCCGACAAGAAGCAGCGCGACGCCCTCTCCGCCGCCGCCCAGCAGGCCAGGCTGCGCGCGGACGCGGCCCTCGCCGGCTTCCGCGACACCGCGCCCGAGGCGGCGGTCGAGTCCTACGACTCCACGGTCACCGGAAACGACGTCAACGCCGCCGACAAGTACCTGGCCGCCCTCACCGACCAGCCGACCCTCTCCGACGGCGACCTCGCCACCAGCTCCAAGAAGCTGGACGCGGCGCTGTCCGCGCGGGTCGAGCTGATGCGGGGCGTGGAGTCCGCCCTCTACGACCACCGCACCAAGGACCTCGCGAAGCTCCGCGACGACGACGTCACCGCGCTGGAGATCCGGGTCGCGGTGGTCGGCGCCCTGATGCTGGTGGCCGTCGGCATCGCCACGGCCATGGCACGCAGCCTCACCCGCCCGCTGTCCGTGCTGCGCCGCGGCTCGGCACGGCTCGCCGAGGCCGAGGACCCGCGCACCCAGGAACCGGTGCGGTTCACCGGCCGCAACGACGAGTTCGCCCAGGTCGTCCGCTCCGTCAACGCCCTGCACGCGCACAGCGTCGAGCTCTACGACCGCATCGCCACCCTGGAGACCGACCGCAAGCACCTGGTCGGCCAGCGCCAGAAGATGGCCGACGCCCGCGAGGAGCTGCGTGCCGAACTGACCGACTCCGCGACCCAGTTGGAGCGGCTGCGCACCAGCATCGGCGGCACCTTCGTCAACCTCGCGCTGCGCACCCTCGGCCTGGTCGAACGCCAGCTCGCCGTCATCGAGAACCTGGAGGAGCGCGAGCACGACCCGGACCGCCTCGCGACCCTCTTCAAGCTCGACCACTTCGCCACGGTGATGCGCCGGCACAGCGAGAACCTGCTGGTCCTCGCCGGCACCGAGCATGTCCAGCAGCACGCCGGGGCGATCCCGCTGGTCGACGTCGTCCGGGCGGCGGTCAGCGAGATCGAGCGCTACGAGCGGGTCCGCATCGCCGCGCTGCCGCCCCACGTGCACGTGGCCGGTTTCGCCGCCGACGACCTCTCCCACCTGCTCGCCGAGCTGATGGAGAACGCCACCGCGTCCTCCCCGCCCGACGTCCCCGTGGAGATCTCCGGCTGGCTCCTGGAGAGCGGCGAGGTGATGCTCTCCGTGCAGGACGAGGGGATCGGCATGGCGGCCGACCGCATGGTCCGCCTCAACAGCCGCCTCGCCGAGTTCGACCCGGAGTCGCCGTACGACCAGGAGGGCGAGGACGGTCTCGGCCTCGGCCTCTACGTGGTGGCCCGGCTGGCCCACCGGCACGGCGTCCGCGTGCAGCTGCGCGAGCAGAAGCAGGGCGGGGTGGCGGCGGTCGTCGTCCTGCCCCAGCCCCTGCTGGCGGCGCCCCCCGCGGCGGCGGTCCCGGCCCCCTCGGCCACCGCGACCGGTACCTTCTCGCTCCCCGGCGCGGACGCGGAGGCCAACTCCAACGTCCTGCACGGCCGCGCCGCGTCCGGCGACCCGCTGGTGACGCTGGCGGAGCACGCGGTGGCCGCCCGGGAGGCCGACGAGGACGCCGTGCACGAGCAGGCGGCCCCGCCGAAGCCGGCGGACCCGGAGCCGACGGCCCGCCCGAAGGCCCCGCCGGAGACGCTCGCCGAAACAACGATGGAACTCTTCCTCCCGGACCTCGAACCAACGGGAGCCCAGCCCCGGGCGGCCGAGCCGCAAGCGGTACCCGCGGGGGAGCAGCCCCCCACGACCGGGGACCGACCCGGAGCCCTGCCCGAGGCGCAGCGGCCGCGGGCCGCGGAGGCGTGGGAGCGGCCGTCGGCCGGTTCCGCCGACGGTGCGCCGCACCCGGCGGATGCGGGGGCCCGGACCCGACCGGTGCCCGCGGACGCGGGCGCAAGTGCCTTCGACGAAGCCGTGGAGCACTCGCGCGCACTCCCCGCACCGGGTGAAGGCGACGGCGACGGCATCGCCGACGCCGAGGACCCCGTCACCAGCAAGGGCCTGCCCAAGCGCACCCCCAAGATCACCGCGCCCGCTCCGCCGCCCCGCCAGCGCGGCACCGGCGTGGATGCCGAGGCCCTGCGCCGCAGGCTCGGCGGCTTCCGCCGCGGCGCCGACGCGGGTCGGCGTGACGTCGAGGCGGAGATCGCCGAACAGACCGGCCAGAACCAGGTACCGAGCAACGCACCGGCCGGACGCGCAACAGCCGTATCCGAAGAAGCCACGGGGGGCACAGTCGAGGAGGCAAGCAGTTGACCGCGCCCAGTACCTTCGGACTGAGCAGTGAGGCACGCAACCTGCACTGGCTGCTGAGCAACCTCGTCGAGGAGGTGCCAGGTATCCAGTCGGTCGCCGTGGTCTCCTCGGACGGCCTCCTCCTGCTCTCCTCGGACATGAGCCGCAACGAGGCGGCCCGCGAGGCGCAGAGCGAGAAGCGCACCGGCCCGCGCGGCTCCGCCGCCGACCTCGCCACCATCGTCTCCGGCATCGGCAGCCTCACCGTCGGCGCCGCGAAGCTGATGGACTTCGGCCCGGTCAAGCACACGATGGTCGCGATGGACGAGGGCAGCCTCTTCGTGATGTCGATCAGCGACGGCTCGCTGCTCGGCGTGCACGGCAGCGCGGAGTGCGACATGAGCGTGGTCGCCTATCACATGGCCCTGTTCGTCGGCCGCGCCGGTCACGTCCTGACCCCCGAACTCCGCAGCGAGCTACGGAAATCGCTGGAGAACGACGCGCCGAGGAGCGGCCGATGAGCAGCGCGCCGAACAACCGCAGGCAGAACCTCCCGGTCCGGGGCGGCGACCGCAAGCCCGCCCGCGTCCGCCCCTACTCGCTCACCGGCGGCCGTACCCGCTTCGGCCACGTCCTCCTCGTGGAGACGTTCGTGGCCGCGCTCGAGGCCCCGGAGGAGCGCAAGGAACTGACGAACGGCTCCCTCAACACCCGGGTGATGCCGGAGTTGCAGGCCATCGTCGAACTGTGCCGCCGTATGCGTACGGTGGCCGAGATCGCCGCGCTGCTGAAGATGCCGCTCGGCGTGGTCCGGGTCCTGCTCAGTGACCTCGCGGACCAGGGAAAGATCCGTGTGTACGGAACCGGAACCGGTCACGGCGTCGGCCGCCCGGACCGCGCTCTGCTGGAAAGGGTGCTGAGTGGACTACGCCGTCTCTGACGCCGCCGGCGTCAACCCGCTCCTCGACGGGGAGGAGCACGTGCGGTCGTGGCAGACGGACCGCAGCCGGGCCCCGATCGCGACGAAGATAGTCGTGGCGGGCGGTTTCGGCGTCGGCAAGACCACGCTGGTCACCGCCGTCTCGGAGATCACGCCCCTGCAGACCGAGGCGCTGATGACCGAGGCGAGCGAGGAGACCGACGACCTCACCGCCACGCCCGGCAAACTCACCACCACCGTGGCCATGGACTTCGGCCGCATCACGCTCGACGACGACCTGGTGCTGTACCTGTTCGGCACCCCGGGCCAGCAGCGGTTCTGGTTCATGTGGGACGACCTGGTGCGGGGCGCGATCGGTGCCGTGGTCCTCGCGGACACCCGGCGACTGAAGGACTGCTTCCCGGCCCTCGACTACTTCGAGAGCTGCGGGCTGCCGTACGTCGTCGCGGTCAACCACTTCGACGGCAGCGAACGCTTCGAACCCGAGGACGTGCGCGAGGCATTGACGATTCCGCCGCGCATACCTGTAATGATCATGGATGCCCGCCGTCGTGTCCCGGTGATCGAGACTCTGTTGTCCCTGGTCGCCCACGCGCTGGACGAAACCCCCGAGTAGGAGAACGGTCCCCGTATGCGGAAGATACTCGTCGTGGGGGCCGGCCAGTCCGGTCTCCAGCTCGCCCTCGGCCTCCAGGCGCACGGCTACGAGGTCACCCTGATGTCGAACCGGACCTCGGACGAGATCCGCTCCGGCCGGGTCATGTCGACGCAGTGCATGTTCCACACGGCACTGCAGCACGAACGCGATCTCCAGCTGAACTTCTGGGAGTCCCAGGCCCCGAAGATCGAAGGACTCGGCGTCTCGGTCGCGGCCCCGGGCTCCTGGGGCGAGGGCCCCGCGGCCCGCGCGATCGACTGGGTGGGCAGGCTCGACGGGTACGCGCAGTCCGTCGACCAGCGGGTGAAGATGGCCGGCTGGATGGAGACCTTCGCACAGCGCGGCGGCCAGCTGGTCATCCACGGCGCGGCGGTCGGCGACCTCGACTACTTCTCCCGCGCCTACGACCTGGTCCTGGTCTCGGCCGGCAAGGGCGAGCTGGTGTCCATGTTCGGCCGCGACGCCTCCCGCTCCCCGTACACGGAGCCGCAGCGGGCGCTCGCCGTCGCCTACGTCCACGGCCTCGGCCCGCGTCCCGAGCACCCGGACTTCCACGCGGTCCGCTGCAACCTGGTCCCCGGCGTCGGCGAACTCTTCGTCATGCCCACCCTGACCACCTCGGGACCCGCCGACATCCTCTTCTGGGAGGGCATACCCGGCGGCCCGCTGGACGTCTTCAACGGCGTCAAGGACCCCTCGGAGCACCTCTCCCTGACCCTGGGAGGCCCGCGGGCCCGGATGTTCGTACAGTGGAGGCAGGAATCTCGGCGGCCTGCACCTCGGCCGAGTTGAAGTCGATCTCGGCGGGGTCGGTGAGGGCGAACGCCCGGTTGCTCAGCGATCCCGGGTCCTGCAG
>NZ_JBEYFC010000425.1:0-7825 GCF_040634175.1 Streptomyces sp. NPDC007162 | reverse complement strand
GCAGTCCGGAACACCCGATATCTTCCGGCCGCCCTGCAGGTACACGTTGCTCACCCAGGCGAAGTCGCTGCCCGTCGTGAGCGTCACCTCGCTCCACCAGGAGTTGGTCCCTCCGTTGGGGTCGGGAACCGCGGTGGTGTTCTTGTCGGTCTGGCAGTAGTCGTAGAGGTAGATGTGCGACACCGTCGCGAGGATCGCGGCGCCGGTGTTGGGCGCCGCCCGCAGATGAACGTCGGTGGCGTAGACGTACACGGTCTTGCGGGCAGTCGGCTGCGCCGAGGTCTGTCCGGCGGCCTGGGCAGCCGGGGAACAGAGCAGCCCCGACATGGCCATGGCCACGGTTGCCGCTCCCGCGAGTAGACGCTTGCTGGACTTCATGACACTCCTTCTCCTGCGCCCGTCGGGAAACGGGCTGTTTCGGGATGGATGGGCGTGGGGAATCAGCCCCCGGCGACGAGACGAAGTCCCCACCACGACTCAGGTCCGGGGAATCCGTCCACGCTGACGTGCTTGTGGTAGACGCTGTTGTACGTCTGCTGGGCGAGCTCCATCGCGGCCTGCGAGTGCGGGCCGAAGATTCCGTCGACGGGGTCCGTGTAGTACCCGATGCGACTGAGCAGGCACTGAGCCTCGATGCCCGCACTCGTCACCGACGTCGATGACGGAACGATCGTGTTCCCGCTGTAGTGACCGGCGTATTCACCTCCTCCGGAGGCGTAGAAGTGACAGGAGTACGCCTGGGTGGACAGGGTGTGGGCCTGGGCCGCGGAGGCGGTGGCCAGACCGCCGCCCACCAGGACGGCAGCAGCCAGGACCGCTGGAAGACACCTGCGGACATGCATGGCGAATGTCCCTCCGTCAGGGGGTGGATCGGGTCAGCCGGTGGTGGGCAGGTAGGAGTCGCAGCCGGAACCGAGCCATCCGAGTAGGTCGTCACCGGTCTCCGGGCCGACGATCCCGTCCACCTTCACGTGGTGAGGGGTCGGCGAGTTGTTGATCCCCTCCTGCGTGCACCTGACCGCGTTGTAGTGGTTTGGACAGCCGTAGCCGACCCAGTCCGCGCCGACTCGTGCGTCGGCCGCGCCCGCTGTGCCCATGACGGCGAGCGCGAGTGCGGTACTCACCACGGCGCTTCTCGCGGCCGGTTTTCTCATCGGTGTCCCTTTCCTCGGGGCGAGCACAGCGATCCGCCTGTGACCCCGTTTGTACAGCCGTTTCGTTGTCCGGAATCGGGGGTTGAGCGCCGGACGACAAGCTCCGGACAATGAGCCGGATCTGTTGATCTCGAGGAGGTGCGGGGTGCCACGAGCCGAGCGTCCGTTGGCGGACGACGACGGCGTGCTGACCGTCTTCGCGGCCGACCTGCGACGATTACGGGCCGAGGCCGGGAGCCCGCCCTATCGGGAGTTGGCCCGTCGGGCGCACTACTCGTCCACGACCCTCGCGGACGCCGCCGCGGGGCGGAGACTGCCGAGCCTGGCCGTCACCCTCGCGTACGTACGGGCCTGTGAGGGCGACCCGGCCGCATGGGAGGCGCGGTGGCGGTCGGCCGCCGCGGAACTGGCGGCCGAGAATCCGGCCGAGACGTCGCTCGGTTCCTGGGACGACGAACGCCTGAGCCCCTACGCGGGGCTCGCGGCGTTTCAGCCGGAGGACGCCGAACGGTTCTTCGGACGCGAACGCCTGACCGACGACCTGGTCACCCGCGTCCGGGACCATCGCTTCCTCGCGGTGTTCGGAGCCTCCGGCTCGGGCAAGTCGAGCCTGTTGCGGGCCGGCCTGCTGCCCAGGGCCGATGCCATCACCCCGGGGAAGGGCGAATGGCGCACGGTACTGCTCGTCCCGGGCCCCCACCCGCTGGAGGTGTGCGCCGCACGACTGGCCGCCTTGAGCGGCGGATCAGCCACCGCCCTGTCCGAGGAGCTGCGGGAAAAGCCGCGCGCCCTGCACCTGAGTGTGCTGCAGATCCTCGCCGACCTACCTGAGGACAGCGAACTCCTGCTGGTCGTGGACCAGTTCGAAGAAGTCTTCACGCTCTGCACCAGCACACGGGAACGGGCCGCATTCATCGAGGCCGTGATCACCGCAGCCCAGGCCGCCAACAGCCGCACCCGCGTCGTGATCGGTGTCCGGGCCGACTTCTACGCCCGCTGCTCCGAACACCCGGACCTCGTCGAGGCGCTGCGCGACGCCCAGTTGCTCGTCGGCCCGATGACCACCGACGAACTGCGCCGGGCCATCAGCCAACCCGCCGTACAGGCCGATTGCACGGTCGAGACCCCGCTGCTGGCCCGCGTCGTCGCCGATGCCACCGGCCAGGCCAACGCCCTGCCCCTGGTCTCGCACGCTCTGCGCGAGACCTGGCGGCGCCGACGCGGCAACACCCTCACCCTGGCCGGTTACGAAGCCGCCGGCGGTATCCGGCATGCTCTCGCGCAGACGGCCGAAACCGTCTTCGCCGGTCTGACGCCCCCGCAACAGCACCTGGCCCGCGCCGTCTTCCTGCGGCTCGTCGTCCTCGGTGAGGGGACCGACGACACCAGACGACGTGTCGCGCGCGCCGAACTGGACGGTCTCGCTCATCCCGGCACCCAGGCCGTTGTGGACGCGCTGGCCCAGGCCCGCCTCGTCACACTGGACACCGACACCGTCGAGATCACCCACGAGGCACTGCTCCAAGCGTGGCCGCGGCTGGCCGGCTGGCTGAACGAGGACCGGGCAGGACTGCTCACCCACCAGCGGTTGACGGAAGCCGCAACCACCTGGGAGCGCGAGCACAGGGACCAGGGCCTGCTCTACCGCGGCAGTCAGCTGGCCACAGCCGCCGAGTGGGCCGAACGCCACCGCGGCGACCTCCTGCTCGGCGAGCGGGTCCAGGAGTTCCTGACGGCGTCCCTCCGGCAGCAACGCCGGGCCGGCCACCTGCGCCGAGCCGCGGTCGCCGTACTGGCCGTCCTCACGCTCCTGGCCTCAACGGCCGCCGTCGTCGCGTTCCAGCAGCGCGGCGCCGCACGGGCGGAGCGTGACGTCGCCATATCCCGCGAGATCACGGCCCGCTCGGAGCAGGTGGAGAGCAACGACACCTCGCTGGCCGCACGTCTCAGCCTGGCCGCCTACCGGCTGCGGCCCTCACCCGAGCTCTACACCAGGCTCCTCAGCACCGAGAACACGCCCCTCGCGACCACGCTGACCGGACACACCGACACCGTTTTCGCCGTGGCCTACAGCCCGGACTGGCGCACCCTGGCCACCGCGGGCGCCGACGGAACCGTCCGACTGTGGAACGTCACCGACTCCGCCCACCCCAGAGCACTCGGCACACCCCTCAGGGACCACATCGGCTGGGTGTACTGGCTGGCCTTCAGCCCCGACGGCCACACGCTCGCGGCCGCGGGCCGCGGCCGGGCGGTACGACTGTGGAACGTCACCGATCCCACTCACCCCACGGTGTGGGGTCCACTCCTGAAAGGCCACACCAGTTACGTGTTCTCGGTGTCGTTCAGCGCCGACGGCCGGATCCTGGCCACCGCGGGCTACGACCACACACTGCGGCTGTGGAACGTGTCCGACCCCGCGCACGCCACACCTGTCGGTCACGCCCTGACCGGCCACGTGGGGGCGGTCGCCTCCGCGACGTTCAGCCCGCGAGGGCGCGTGCTGGCCAGCGCCGGCCACGACCACACCATCCGCCTGTGGAACATCGCGGACCTGGCCGCCCCCAAGCCTCTCGGACCTCCGCTGAGAGGCCACAAGGACACCGTCTACGCGGTCGCCTTCAGCCCCGACGGACGCACGCTGGCCAGCGTCAGCAACGACCACACCGTGCGCCTGTGGGACGTCTCCCGTCCCGCGCACGCCACACCGCTGGGCCCCGCGCTGACCGGCCACACCGACTCCGTGTACGCCGTGGCGTTCAGCCCCGACGGACAGATCCTCGCCACCGCCGGAGCCGACCACACCGTACGGCTGTGGAACGTCACCGACCCCGCGCACCCGTCGGCCCTCGGCGAACCGCTGACCGGTCACACCGACTACGTCTACTGGCTGGCCTTCAGCCCCGACGGCCACACGCTCGCCAGCGCCTCCCGTGACCACACGGTGCGGCTGTGGAACCTTCCCGGTACGCGTCTGACTGTCCCCGGCCCCCTCACCGCCGTCGCCTTCAGCCCCGACGGCCATGTCCTGGCCACCGGCGGCACGGGCCAGCGCACGAAGCTTTGGGACGTCACCGACCCCGGACGTCCCAGAGCGCTGTCGGCACTGGCAGTCCCCACGGGCAGCGGCTCCCGAGTGGCCTTCAGCCGGAGCGGTCACGTGCTGGCCACCGCGGGCGCCGACGGCACGGTGCGCCTCTGGAACGTCGCCGACCCCCGTCACCCCCGCCGCCTGCGCGTGCTGGCCGGTCACACGGGGCCGGTGATGCGCGTGGTGTTCAGCCCGAACGGCCGCGTGCTGGCCACCGCGAGCGCCGACCGCACCGTACGGCTGTGGGACGTCGCCGACCCGGGGAATGCGCGTGCCCTGAGCGTCCTACGAGGCCACACCGACAGCGTCGAGGCGCTGGCGTTCAGTCCGGACGGACACGCTCTGGCCAGCGCGGGCTCCGATGACACGCTCCGTCTGTGGAACACGTCGAATCCGGCACACCCCCGGCTGTTCCGGCCCGCCGTGGGGACCGACAGCGGCGGCATCCGCGCCGTAGCCTTCAGCCCGAACGGTCATACCCTCGCCACCGCGAGCGCCGACCACACCGTACGGCTGTGGAACGTCACCGACCCCGCCCACTGCGCACAGGTGGGACAGCCGCTCACAGGCCACTCCAGCTTCGTCGACTCCCTCACCTTCAGCCCGGACGGACACACCCTGGCCAGCGGCGGCGACGACCGGACCGTGCGCCTGTGGGACGTGGCCGACCCAGCCCACGCCACCGCCATGGGATCGGCCCTGACCGGTCACACCGGAGCCGTCAACGACACGGCTTTCAGCCCCGACGGGCGCCTCCTCGCAACCGCCGCCGACGACCGTACCGTCGAGCTGACGCGCGTCAGGGTCGGGGCGCCCGTCCGGCGCATCTGCGCCACTACGCGCAACGCCCTGACGCCTCCGCAGTGGCAGCGGTACCTGCCCGATCTTCCCTTCCGTTCCCTGTGCTGACCCGCACCGGCCGGTGCGCACCATGAGCCCGACGGACGCACACCGGTCCGCTGCAGAACCGACGGGTCACCGCCCGCGGAGGGGCCCGGTCGTCACCTGGGCCGATCCCAGGTAGGAACTTGGGAGAGCCGTCTGCCAAGAACCCTTACCGGCGCTGATTCCCACTGACCGGGCCCGGAGCGGCGCAACAGCCGCTCCGGCCGCGTCCGGTTGCCGCCGTTCGGCGTTGCTCACCGGTGGTGACGTCAGGCACGCTCCAGCTCGTCCGTCTTTTCGGCGGACGCGGTCCGGGCGCGACGGCGTCCCAACAGGGCGCTTCCCGCGATCACCAGGCCGATGACGACGACCCGTCGGCTCCGCCGAGGTGCCGGGCAGCCGTAAGAAGACCCACGCTGCCGCGAGACCACCGAGAACGATCAGTGCGACAGCCCCACGTCCCGAGCCCCGCCCACCCGGGCCCCGGGTCACAGCCTCGCTCGTCGGTGCCGCTGCCCGGCAGCTGCGCGCAGATTTCGTCGTGTACCTGGCCGCGGTCCCAGACGGCGTCGTGCTGAACTTGACGAGCGGGACATCGCGCCGAGTCCCCACTTCCTACCCGGGCCGCAAACCACTGCTCGATCGCGAGGCGCTGTGCTCCAAGCATCACTTGATCACCGACGGCCACGGCATCCCGGATTGCGCTCAAAGACGTCATGCGGGGGGATCCATGGAGGCGCTTCTCTTTCCGGACCTCGCGAGGGTGACGGTGGCGTCGCACCGTGGCTTCCCGCACGATCCGCCTCCGTGCTTATGGTGAAACCTGAGGTGCTGTCGCAGCGAAAGAGATGCCAGGGTGACGAAGACAGGTGAACGTGCGGCGCGAGTGCGCGAGGTGCGCCGACGACTCGTGCAGGACGGTCCGCCGCGCACGCGCGATCCGGAGGCGGACTTCGAGACCGTCACGGTGCCCGAGCAGCACTGCGACCAGTTGCGCGACCTCCTGATCGCCGAGAAGGCCGCGACGGTCGTCGAGATCGGTCTCGCCTACGCCAGTTCCGCGCTGGCGATCGGCGAGGCGCTGGTAACCATCGATCGTCCCAACCCCCGGCACATCATCATCGACCCGTTCCAGGAGCGAGAGTTCTCCAACGCCGGCTGGGACCTGCTGCGCTCGGCGGGGCTTGAGACGATCGCCACGCTCAAGGCCGCCCCTTCCTCTCTCGTGCTTCCCCAACTGCTGACCGAGGGTTTCGTCGCGGACGCCGCCTTCGTGGACGGCAGCCACCGGTTCCATGAAGTCTTCGTCGACCTGTACTTCCTGCGCAAGGCCGTCCGGCCCGGTGGGCTGATCGTCATCGACGACGACTGGTGGCCGTCGGTGCACACCGCCGTGCGGTACTACGAAAAGAACCTGGGATGGGCGGTGGTCCCCGACGCGTTCCCCGGCGAGGCGGCCGGCGTCGGACCGCAGGGCAAGAACGGCGCCCGATGCAAGGCCTACCGCTTGCCCGATGCTCCGTTCGAGCCCTCCTTCGAGGACTTCCGCGCGTTCTGAGCCGAGGAAGCCGAGGACGGCGACGAGATCCGTGGCCCCGAGCCGCTGCAGCACCACGTATGGACTTGTCGGCCGGTGCTGTCAGCGCCAGCCGAGTGCGGGTGCGACGTGGGTCAGGACGCTGTCGAGGATGTGCGCGTTGTAGTCGACCCCGAGCTGGTTGGGCACCGTGAGCAGCACGGTGTCGGCGGCGGCGATGGCCTCGTCCTCGGCGAGCTGCTTGACGAGTGCGTCGGGTTCGGCGGCGTAGGAGCGGCCGAAGATGCTGCGTGTGTGGGCGTCGATGTAGCCGATCTGGTCCGTGGAGTCGCGGTCGCGGCCGAAGTACGCGTGGTCCCGGTCGTCGACGAGCGGGAAGATGCTGCGGCTGACCGACACCCTGGGGGTGCGGGTGTGGCCCGCGGCGCGCCAGGCGTCGTGGTACGCCTCGATCTGCTTGCGTTGCTGGACATGGAGCGGCTCGCCGCTCTCGTCGTCCTTGAGGGTCGAGCTCTGCATGTTCATCCCGAGCCCGGCGGCCCAGACCGCGGTCGCGTTCGAGCCGGCACCCCACCAGATGCGCTCTCGCAGGCCCTCGGAGTGCGGCTCGATCCGAAGCAGCCCCGGCGGGTTGGCGAACATCGGCCGGGGGTCGGGCTCGGCGAATCCCTCGCCCTTCAGCACCTGGAGCAGTTCCTCGGTGTGGGCGCGCGCCAGGTCGGCGTCGGTTCCCCCCTCCGGCGGCTGGTGACCGAAGTGCCGCCAGCCGTCGATCACCTGCTCGGGTGAGCCCCGGCTGAGGCCGAGCTGGAGCCGGCCGCCCGAGATCAGGTCGGCCGCGCCCGCGTCCTCCGCCATGTAGAGCGGGTTCTCGTAACGCATGTCGATCACCCCGGTGCCGATCTCGATCCGGCTGGTGCGCGCGCCGATGGCGGCGAGGAGCGGGAAGGGCGAGGCGTGCTGCCGTGCGAAGTGGTGGACCCGGAAGTAGGCGCCGTCCACCCCCAGCTCCTCCGCGGCGACGGCGAGGTCGATCGCTTGCAGCAGCGAGTCCGACGCCGAGCGTGTTGCGGAGTGCGGCGATGGCGTCCAGTGTCCGAAGGCCTTGATCCGGTCGACGATCGTCAATCGGCCGTCAGGTGACATCACGGCCAGGTC
>NZ_JBEYFC010000424.1:0-7851 GCF_040634175.1 Streptomyces sp. NPDC007162 | reverse complement strand
GACACGGCGGAGGCGATCGCCGCCGAGCACTTCGCGTTCTGCCCCTACACCGTGCTGCCCAGCGACGGCTCCCACAAGGTGTCCCTGGACAAGGTCATCAAGACCATGAAGGACACGGGCGCCGACATGAGCGTCAAGTACAAGGAGACGGCCCGCGGCGGGCTGGCGGTCAACATCATCGAGTGTTAGGGATACAGGCCCTGACCAGCGCGTTCGTGTCTTTCGGCGCTGTCGGGGCCTTCCCTGCTTACGCGGGGGAAAGTCCCCGGGAAGTCCCTGGGACGGGCGTGAAAGTCTCTGAAAAGTCCCCGGGAAGTCCCTATGAAAGGGGCTCTTGACCTGCGGGTTCGCGGCACGCGATCAAGGCTGGATACGCCGCTCGCGCACCATGGCAGGGTGTATTTGTCGTTGCGTGAGCGACCGTGAGGTGGTCGCGCCCCGAAGACGAAGTGCTGCTGCGGGCGGTGTGCTGCCGTTCGTGTTCGAGTCGGCCGTGGTTTTCCCCGTGCGCGTGGAAGTCGCCGTTGTCGATCACGGCGGGCGGGAGAGGTCCGTACCCCGCGTTGCCGGGTCCGCCCACCTGCTGTTCCGTCCAGTTGTGCGGCGCTCACCGCCGTATCATGACGGCACACGGGAAGGAGCACCGTTCATGAGTGTCGACGCGATCGTGCACACCGAGTTCCCCAAGGGTTACACGGTCCTGTTCGGGGCCGACGGAAAGGTGATCATGACCCCGCAGAGCGAGGAGCACTCGAGCACCATCAGGTCGATGCAGATCGACTCGGCCGCCGCCCTCGGCCGTCATGCGAAGGTCACCTCCGACGTCTACATCGACTTCCCCGCCGACGAGAACTCCGCCCCCGACCTGGCCATCCTGCGCGAGGACGCGCGCAAGGAAGGCAAGCGCTACAGCTTCGAGGACGTCCTGCTGATCTCGGAGGTCGTCTCCACGTCCTCCGCCCGCAAGGACTACGACGACTGCACCGCGAAGTACGGCCGGTACGGCATCCCCGTCTACCTCGTCGTGGATCCCTACGCCCGGGAAGTCGTCCTGCACACCGAGCCCACCTCCAGCGGCTACAGCACCGCCCACACCCGCGCATACGGCACAGGCAAGCTCCCCATTCCCCTGGCCGACGGCCGCACCTTCACCCTCGACCTCGACGAACTCCCCCTGCCGGACCCGGCGCCCGACAGTCACTGAGTCTGAGAAAACGCGCCCCGAAGCAGGAAGAGGCCCGGCAGCCGGTCGGCGAGGGCACGATCATCGAAACCGCGACTGAAGAGCTCCACGCATTGGGGTGCCCGGGGGTTTGGTGATCAGTCCCGGGGTTTCCCTGTCCTTCCGGCCCCATTCTGGCCCCGGGAAGGCCCGGCGGCGGGCTGGGCCCCATCGGGCGGGACTCCAGTTCTGGACCCGGCGACAAAAGGGCGTCCAGGGCACCGCCCTTGCGACGCGAAGACGCTCTTCTCACATCCCCCGCACCGTTCATCCGGTGCGGGGCAAGCTCGGCACCATCACCGACATGGTCCGCTCCGGCGTCGCCCCCGCCGCCCTCATTGCCGACCAAGCCGAGACCGCGATCGTCGAGGCCCCGAACCCGGCCGGCCTGGACGAGGTCGACGAGATCCCCCCGGTCGAGCAGATCGAGGCCACCGCCTGCGAGTACGAGCGCGCCGCCGACCAGGCCCGCGGCACTGACCGTGGCGAGCGCGCCGCGAAGAAGGTCCCCGACAGGCTGCCCGCCGGCACCTACGGCACATGGCGCGTCTGCCGCACCCCGTCCTCGCGGTAGGCCCCGGACCTCGCCGAGATCACCCGCATCTTCAAGGCCCACGGCCTCGCCCCGTCTCGATGAAGGCCTGCACCCCGAGCCTCAAGGTCGAGTTCGCCGAGGCCGCACCGGTCGACGTCGATACTGCGGTCCTCGTCAGCACCTGGCAGTCACCCAAGATCGCCAAAAGGCGGATTTTACGCCCTTCGCAGCAGGGAGGTAATCGGTCTCGGGGGCAGCGCCCCCGAACGGAGAAGGACGTCTGTTCCACCCTCGCCAGGGCGACTACCACCGAAAGCAGAACGCCCTCGGCCGGTGGTTACGGCAACGGTCCCGAGGTCTGTACCCAACTCCCGCGTTGAAGGAGCAAGAGCATGGCGAAAACAGCAACAAGCGTTACTCCCGTCGGCGTCACCAAGCACCTAGCTTCTCTGCCTCTGCAGCCCGAAGCCCTCAATTCCGACGCAGAAATGCAGGCCCGTGTCGAGCAGGACTCCGCCCGCATCATGGCTGCCATCAACGACCCCACCACCGCGTTCGAGGCGCTCACCGCTGCGCATGGCATCCAGGTCGTGGAGTGGGAAGGTCCATTCGACGGCCTGTACGGGCACTACCTGCAGCACAAGGACGCCACCCGTCTCCTCGTTGTCCCCGCCGGACAGGCTCCCTCCACCCGCCTGTGGGCCGCACGCGCCCTCCTCGCCCACCACGGCGTGATGCCAGTATGACCTTCTCCGACTTCGACAAGGCCACCGCCGCAACCCCCACCGCGTTTCTCGACCGGCTCGCCGCCGTCCTCCCCGGGGCGGTCGACGAGGCGATGCGGAGGGCCCTCCTAGACGTGTACACCCCGGAGAAAGCCAAGGAACTCGCGGACGACATCTTCCTCCGCCTCCGCCAGCTGTACACCGACAAGGCCACGGAGGTGACGCTGTGACCGTCTCCGCCACGAAGCCGTCCGCCGACCACCTGATGGACACCCCCCTACCCGTGCTCATCAACGAGTTGGGCGTGACGCTCACCGACTCCCCGATCACCGACCGGGCGTTCTTCGGCGCCGTCATCGTCCAGCGCAAGACGGGTGAGCTGCGGCTCACCATGCCGACCGGGCGCAACGAACTGGAGCACGACACCGTCGCCCGGTACCTGCTCGCCCAGGCGCTCGGGGTACCGGTGCCTGGTCTGCCAGCGCCGTTCGTCACGACCCGTATCCCCGCCAAGCAGACCGAGGTGACGCTGTGACCGCCACGATCCCCCTCGACCTCACCCTCACGATCCGACGCGGAACCACCTCCCTTGGCAAGGCCGCCGACATCCGCGACCTCAGCCCCGCCGACGGCACCGCCACCCTCGTCTACGACAGGCACCTCGCCAACCCCGGCACCGCCGTCTGGCTCGCCCGCATCTCGCTGCGCCGGCACGGGTACGCCGTCCGCGAGGTGATCCTCGACGGCATGGGCCCGGGCATCACCGCCCTGTTCCGGGAAGCGTCCCGGCTCCGCCTGGACGTCCACCTGGGCAGCGGCAAAGGCACTCCCAGGGTCGTCACCTACAACGACAGCCCGGCCGCGTACCAGGTCCCGGCTGGCTGGGACCTGGCGGACGCCACCGACCGGCTGCCCGCCGCGCATGCGGCGGCCCGCCCCCACGTTGTCCGCGCACTGCGCGCTATCGATGTAGAGAAGGAGAACAACGGCGGGCGTATCGACAAGGCCCTCGACGTGGCAGCCGGGATGATCCTGGAGACCGGGGACCCCGACCAGGTGTGGGACACGCTCACCCGCGTCCTCTGCGAGACCGGGTACGAGCGGGCGGAGGTGCCGACATGACGACCGCCGTCAACGCCGAGGCCGCCCGCATCATCGGGCAACTCCAGGAAGGGCACGCCGCGATGAACGCGGCCGGGCTCGGCAGCTCCGCACTGCAGGACTTCAACAACCTGCTCACCGAAATGATCACCGAGGCTCCCGACCCGAAGTTCCGTCTCCACGAGATCGTCGAGCTCCTCGCCCGGGAACGCGGTTCCGTCCTGGCGCCGGCCGCCCAGCCGACGCCGCGACCTGCATCGGTGGACATCACCACTGGCTGACACCATTGCGGCGGCTCCTGTCGATCGTGTCCCAGGTGAAGTGCGTTGATCGCGGGATTGTCCGGATGACACAACCCTGCGGCCCCAAGCACGCCCGTGACGGCACGGCAGATCAGGATCCATTTGCACAATCACTGCACGCATGGCCACCACGCCGAAGCCGACAGACCCGAGCCGACCGGCAGCACGGAACAAAAAGCCAGTTCACAGCCCTGTGGACCGAAACGCCCACTGCCAGTCGATCCCAGACCTGGTCATTGCGATACGTAGACCACAGATGCCCGAATAGCCCGGATTCCAAGGTCACCCGAGACAAGAACCCCCAGGTCAGATGGCCGACCTGGAGTTCACCACAGAGCCACTTTCGGGATTCGAACCCGAGAGCTACGCATTACGAGTGCGCGGGTCCAACACAGCGGTCGGATGTCTTCATGGTGGACGCCAAGGACCCAACCCTCGCAAGTACGTCACGTATCATCGGACGCTTCGCAGGCGGCCCTCGGTAAGGAGTCCCCAAAAAGTCCCCGAGATGACTCAGCGCTAGTCCGCGAAGAGTAAATCCGCAGGTTAACCCCATGATCAACAGCCGTCCACATGTCCGTCAAGCACAAGGAGACGGCCCGCGGCGGGCTGGCGGTCAACATCATCGAGTGCTAGGGGAACAGTGTCGCGCAGTGGAGGCCCTTGAGACATCCCTGAAGGGGACCGGTCAGCGCCCTTCGTAGTGCGTCGCGTGTTCCGGGCCGTCCGTCAGGAAGGCGGTGACGGCGCGACGGTGGTCGGTGGTCGCGGCCACCGCTGCGGCGAGGGCGGGAAGGGCGGCATCGGCCGCGCGGACGCCACCGTCGAGATAGCGGCGGACGACGGCCTTGGTGGCTTCGTGGGCCCGGGCGGGCCCGGTGGCGAGACGCATCGCGTAGGCATGCGCGTCGGCGTCGAAGCAGTCCGGGGGAAAGAGGGCGTTGACCACGCCCCAGTCGGCCAGCACGGACCCTCGGTACAGGTCGCCGGTCATGACGAGTTCACGGGCTCGGGCCGGGCCGACGCGTTCGGTCAGACGCTGGGTGCCACCCATCGCGGGCGTGAACGCGATCTTCCGTTCCACCAGGCCGAACCGGGCCTGCGGCGTGGAGACCACGAGGTCGCAGGCCAGGGCCAGTTCGAAGGCGGCGGTGAGGGTCAGCGAGTGCGCGGCGAACACGGTGGGGCAGGGCAGCGCCTCCAGGGCCTGTGCAATGCCCAACTGCGTTCGCCAGAAGGCTTCGGCGTCCGCCGGATCGAGGCCGGCGAAGACGCGTACGTCGACACCGGCGCTCACGACGCGGCCCGCCGCGCGCACAAGCAGGGCGCGCGGAGGGTGGGCGGTCAGCCAGGCCACTGCGTCCGCCCACGCGGCCCACATCGCCTCGTCGAACAGGTTCATCGGTGGGCTGTGCATCGTGAGGACGGCGAGCGGGCCGTCGAATGTCAGCCGCAGGACCGCGCTCTCGCCCGTGAAGGACGAGGGGAGCGTCATGACACGCTCCGGAAGATGCTGATCGCGTTGTTGCCGCCGAAGCCGAAGGCGTTGTTCTGGACGTGCCGCAGGTTCGGCACGGCCAGCGGGGCACCGGTGACCAGGTTGAGGTCCAGCTCCACGTCGTCGGCGTCGACCGCGGTCGGCGGTACCAGGCGGTGGCGCAGCGCCAGGCAGGCCGCCACGGTCCCGGCAGCTCCGGCCGCTCCCATCAGATGCCCGATGGTGCTCTTGATCGCGGTGACCGCCGCCCGCGGGTACTGCTCCGCGAAGATCCCGCCCTCGATGGTGTCGTTGGCACGGCTGCCGGTGCCGTGCGCGAAGATCACGTCGATGTCGTCGGCCTTCAGGCCGGCCTCCTCCAGCGACCTGCGGTGACAGGCGGCGACGCCTTCGCGGTCGGGTGCGGTGGGGTGGCTCGCGTCATTGCTGACAGCGGTGGCCAGCACCTCGGCGTAGGGGGTGGCGTCCGGGCGCAGGGCGCGCTCGGTCTGCAGGACGAACATGCCCGCGCCCTCCGACGGCGTGACATAGCGCCGGCTCCTGGTGAAGGGCTTGCAGGGCGTGGAGCCGATGGCCTGCAGCGTGTTGAACCCGATGATGTTCTTCTCCGAGTAGGGGTCGCAGCCCCCGACGACCGCCGTGTCGGCGACGCCCGCACGCAGCATCTCCAGTGCGCAGGACAGCGCCACGTTCGCGGAGGCGCAGGTGCTCTGGAGCAGATAGGCCGGGCCCGCGGCGCCGACGGTGCGCGCCACGCCCTGGGCGATGGAGTAGCTGGAGAAGCCGCCGGTCTCGGCGATGCCCCGACGCCCGGCGACCACGTCCTCCAGCGCCTCGGCCTGGCCGTCGCTGCTGCCGACACAGACGACGGCGTTGCGCAGCGCCGGGCCGCCGGGGACGAGTCCGGCGTCCCGCAGCGCCTCAAGCGCAGCGAACTCCGCGAACAGGGAGGCGGCGCGCGGGCGTTCGCGGGTGACCGCGTCCACCTCGGCCAGAGCGGTCTCGCGGGCCTCCTGCGGTACCCGGCCGCCGAGGATGCCGGGTTTCATGCCGGCGTAGAGCGGGGGCAGTTCCACGAAGCGGTTGCGGCCCGCGCACACATCGTGCCAGAAGGGTGCCGCGCCCGCGCCGGCCGGTGAGATGATGCCGAGACCGGTGATGAAGACCCTTGCCACTGCCTGGTTCACCCCTGCTGCTCCCTGGCTCACTGGGACCCCCTGTCCGTGCTGTTCGCGTGTCTCCGGGTCACCGTCACGGTGGCGTGGCGGCCGTCCGGGGCATGGCATTCGAGGACGGCCCGCTCGGCGGGTTGCAGGGTGTGGACGAGGTCCAGGAAGGCGCGGGTGGCGAAGGCGCTGTTGCGCTCCGCGAAGGCGACCGGCGCCGCGTCGCCGGCATCGGTGCTTTGCGCAACGGCTTTGCAGACGGTGCGCGTCAGGCCCGGCTGCGGGGTGCCGGTGGCGCCGAAGTCGAACTCGGCGGTGAGGTCGGTGCCGGTGCGCAGGAACGCGTGGGCGACGCCGTCCCGGCAGGGCACGTCGGGCGTGTCGAGCCGGGCGTCCGCGACGGCCTCCGGCGCGTAGACGTCGCCGACGAGGAGCCGACTGACGTCGGAGCGTCCGCGTTCCAGGGCGGACAGTGCCTGCCACAGGGCGACGACCGGGGTGAGGACACCCGCGTTGATCGTCATGTTGCGGCCGGTCGCGCCGATGCGCAGGTTGACGAACGCCGACGCCGAACTGGACGTGGCGTTGGGGAAGTACTGGGCGGACAGCAGCTTCCCCTTCTCCGCGGCGTGGAGCTGGAGCCGGGTCAGCGCGGCGGTGTTGCCGTACTCCGTGCCGATCACCACGGTGTCGTCGGAGCGCGTCCCGCCGTCCGCGAGCGCCTCGGAGGCGTCCTCGGCGCCGAGGACGAGGTACAGGCAGGTCCGGGTGAACGCGTCTCGGAACTGGTCGCCGGCGGTGCCGATCACCTCATGCCAGTCGGGCGGCAGGCCCTCACGGTCGTCCGTGCCGTTCGTCGAGCCAGGTGCGCACAGCGTGACCGGGCCCAGGCAGAACTCAAACAACACAACTCTCCATGGCGATGCTTCGGGTGGGCGGGACGCGCGGACGGTCAGCCGCCGACCTGCTCGCTCACGTGCCGCTGGAGGTCCCCCACCGTGACGAGGTCGCGGGAGAATTCGTCGCCGAGTTCGATGTCCAGGACCGCCTCCACCTGGACGACGACATCGATCAGCTTGAGGGAATCGATGTTCAGGTCGGTCTTGAGGTCCTGATCGGCCGTGATTTCGAAGGATTCCGGGAGTTCCGCGATCTGCTTCAGCACTTCGGAAATACGGCCGTCGATGACGCTGTCCAACATCTTTCCCCCATTTTTAAAGAGACGCTTGACGGCTACGGACCCTAACCAGGCGTCGAGCGGCTTGTCAATGAACGCCGAGTAAAGACTGCGTTCTCCGTGCC
>NZ_JBEYFC010000423.1:0-7879 GCF_040634175.1 Streptomyces sp. NPDC007162 | reverse complement strand
GCACGAATGCCCCAGCCAGGACATCGGCCGTGCCATCGCCGACGTCATCCTGGCCGCCCCGGACGGCGACACGCTGTTCGACCTGGTCGAAGCCGGGCGAGTGGACAGCCTGTTCGCGCCGCCCACCGTGTGGATCGGCCTGTCCAACCGGCCCGACTTCGCCACCCGCGACCTGGGCGGACTGCGCAAGGCCTACTACGGGGCGTCGATCATGCCGGTGCCCGTGCTCGAACGGCTGCGGGAACGCCTGCCGAAACTGGCCCTGTTCAACTGCTTCGGGCAGAGCGAGATCGGACCGCTGGCCACCGTGCTCGCCCCCGAGGAACACAAGGGACGGCTGGACTCCTGCGGCCGGACCGTGCTGTTCGTGGAGGCACGTGTCGTCGACGAGGACGGCCAGGACGTACCCGACGGCACACCCGGTGAAATCGTCTACCGTTCACCCCAGTTGTGCGACGGTTACTGGGAGAAGCCAGAGGAGACCGAAGAGGCGTTCCGGGACGGCTGGTTCCACTCGGGCGACCTCGCGGTGCGCGATTCCGACGGCTACTTCACGATCGTCGACCGGGTCAAGGACGTCATCAACTCCGGTGGGGTGCTGGTCGCTTCACGCCAGGTGGAGGACGCCCTCTACACCCATGAGGCGGTCGCCGAGGCCGCCGTGATCGGCCTGCCCGACGAACGGTGGATCGAGGCGGTCACGGCGGTGGTCGTGCCGCGCGGCGAGATCGACGAGGCCGCGCTGATCGCCCACGTGAAGGAGAAGCTGCCGGCCTTCAAGGCGCCGAAGCGGGTCCTGTTCGTGGGCTCGCTGCCCCGCAACGCCAGCGGGAAGATCCTCAAGCGGGAACTGCGGGAGCGGTTCGGCCCCGCCTCCTGAGGTCCCGGAGGGCCCGCTGCCACGGTGTGTCTGCGGCCCCGGGAGAAAGCGGCTCCTTAGCGTGGGGCCATGTCGACCCTGTGGGAACTCATGCACGACTGCATCCCCGACGACCACGCCCGCCAGGTGACCTCCCGCTACTACCTCGACGAGGCCATGAGCTCGCCGGGGGCCCCGGACCGGGTGGTCGACCTCGGCTGCGGGCGTGGCGCTTCCGCCGGGCTCTTCCGCAGGCACGACCCCGACGTGCGCTGGGTGGGCGTCGACATCCGCGACTCCCCGGAGGCCGCGCAGCGCGGACCGGGCGGCGACGCGGTGGTGTACTTCGACGGCGTCCGCCTGCCGTTCCGCTCGAACGCCGTGCCACTCGTGTACGCGCACCAGGTCTTCGAACACGTCGCCCGGCCCAGGGAGCTGCTCGCGGAGGTGGGCAGGGTGCTGCGGCCGGGCGGGCTGTTCATCGGCAGCACCTCCCAGTTCGAGCCCTACCACTCCTTCAGCCTCTGGAACTACACGCCGTACGGGTTCCGGGTGCTGGTAGAGGAGGCCGGACTCACCCTGCAGGAGATCCGGCCCTCACTCGACGGCGTGACACTGATCATGCGTTCCTACCACGACACCCGGAAGCGGGAGTTCGGCCGCTTCTGGCACCGTGAGTCGCCCCTCAACGCGCAGATCGACGCCTGGGCCCGCAAGGGAGACCGGCACACGGCCCTGGTGAACCTGCGCAAACTCACGTTCTGCGGCCAGTTCGCCTTCCGCGCGGCCAAACCGGGCCCACCCCCCTGACGGGCTCAGGACTGCGGGCCGAACGCCTTCAGGAAGCGGTTCCGGAACTGGTCCATGGGCCACTCCGGGGCGTTGTCCGCGGGCTTCAGGCCGTCCGTCCAGCCCCAGCCGGAGACCCGCTTCAGGACCTTCGGGTCGCGGGCGACGATGGTGACGGGCACGTCCTTGTCGGCGGTGCCGCCGGTGACCGTGGGCACGGGCTGGTGGTCGCCGAGGAACACCAGGACGGTGTTGTCGTCGCCGTAGCGCTGCATCCACTGGGTCAGGCTGTCCAGGGAGTACTGGATCGCCTTGCGGTACTCGGTCCGCACGCGCTGCGCGCTCTTCCAGACCTCCGTGGGGTTGGTGCCCTCCTTCTTGATCTTGTAGAAGATCTTGCCGTTGCCGAGGTCCTTCCAGTCGATGATGTGTGCGATGGGCGACCAGGGGTTGTGGCTGGACGCCAGGATGATCTCCGCCATGATCGGGTCGCGGTTCTTCTTCCCGTGCTCCAGCTTCTGGAAGGCCTCCAGGCTGAACTGGTCCGGCACCGGCGTCCAGCTGAAGTACGGGCCCTCGTAACCGAGGTGCGTCGAGTCGTAGATGTGGTCGAGGCCGAAGTACTTGCCCTCGGGCCAGGCCTTGCGCACGCCCGGCACGATACCGACCGTGCGCCAGGCACCGGTCTTCTGGAAGTACTTGGTGAGGGTCGCGTGGTCACCGGTGGTCAGGGTCCGGTACCGCTGCTGGTTCTTGATCCACAGGCCGGACAGGAACGTCGAGTGGGCGAGCCAGCTGCCGGCGCCCGTGACGGGCGACCTCAGCCAGCCGCTCTGCGCCGCGAACCCGGCCGACTTGAGCCGGGCGTTCCCCTCGGTGAGGGTCGCGTCGATCTCCGGTGCCATCGCCGGATCGTCGATCGCCACCCGGCCGTAGCTCTCGATGAAGGTGAACAGCACGTCCTTGCCGCGCAGCCCGGTCAGCAGTTGGTCGGACGGGGTGTTGGCATACGCGTCGACGGCGAGCTGCTTCCTGAAGACGTCGGCGTCCCCCAGTCCCTCGCGGACGTACTGCACACGGTTGGCGAGGAACTGGCTGTAGCCCTTGGTGGCGACCGGGACACCGGCGAACTCCACGCCCAGCGTGAAGCAGGTGATCCACACGACGCCGAGGACCAGCGTGGTGCGTACCGCCACGGCACGGTGCCGGGCCATCATGTTCGAAAGCCGCACCATCGCCAGTGCACTCAGCACCAGCACCGCGATGAGCAGGACGAACACGCCGATCACCGCGAGCACCTCACCCGCGTGACCGAACGAGTCCTTCACCCAGTCCGCCGCGTCGGTCAGCAGGACCCAGTCGAAGACCAGGTCGAAGGGCCGGGCCAGGGTCTGGTAGAAGCCCATGTCCAGGCACTTCAGCACGGTCGACAGGCCGAGGAGCGCCCCGGCGGCGACGGCCGCGACGCGCCGCGCCCTCGACGGCAGCGCGAGCAGGAGGATCGCGAGGAAGAGGGCCTCGACGGGGAGGCGGAAGAAGCCCTGGAGGGTGAACCGGTCGAGCCGGTCGGGCACGAGGATCGCCACGAGCACGAACACTCCGGCCAGCACGTGCGTACCCACCCGCACCCATGCGGCGGCACGCGGCGGAAGCGGACGCCGCCGGAACCAGCCGGCGCGGGAGGAGGCGGTGACCCGGCCGGCGGGTTCGGATTCGGCCGCGGCCGACTCGCCGTGCTCGCCTTCGCCGGACGCCTCGGTCCGTGCTTCGGCCGCTGACGGGGTTTCCGTTGCTTCAGCCGTGGTCTCTGCCCGGGCTGCTGTTTCGGCCTCCGGCGGTGCTTCGGGCTCGGTGTCTGTCTGTGCTTCGGCCGCGTCGCCCTGTGCTTCAGGCGCGGCCCCTGCCGTGTCATCCGTCGGGTGTCCGTCCGGCACGGCGCCCGGTACGGGGTCGGTGTCCGTCGGCGCCGGTGATGCCGCCTCCGCCCGGTCCGGGACCGGCGCGTCCGCGTCCTTGTCCAGTTGCTGGCGAGGGGGCGTGAGGTGCGACACCCGTAGGTCCTTCCGTGCGAAGCCCGGTGCTGGCGCGGCGGCCCGGACCCGCAGGTCACGACCGCCAATCTCGCGTACGGCCGCACGTAACCCCGCGTTCAACCAACCGGGTCAACCGCGCGCAAAGAGTACGCCCGGCCCCCGTCCCGCCGTCCCGCGGGTGCCACTACCGGTCCGCCGCGACCGCCACTTCCCTCGCCCACCGGTAGTCGGCCTTCCCGCTCGGCGAGCGCTGCACCGACTCCGTGATCACCAGCTGGCGCGGGATCTTGTACCCGGCGAGATGGGTGCGGCAGTGCGACTGGATGTCCTCCAGCGACGGGCGCGGCGCCCCCTCGCGCAGCTGCACCACCGCCGCCACATGACTGCCCCACTTCGCGTCCGGCACGCCGGCCACCAGCACGTCGTACACATCGGGATGTGACTTCAGCGCCTGCTCGACCTCCTCCGGGTACACCTTCTCGCCCCCGGTGTTGATGCACTGCGACCCCCGGCCGAGGACGGTGACCACGCCGTCCTCGTCGACGGTCCCCATGTCGCCCAGCAGTACCCAGCGGCGGCCGTCCTTCTCGAAGAAGGTCTCGGCGGTTTTCCGCGGGTCGTTGTAGTAGCCGAGCGGCACATGGCCGCTCTGGGCGACCCGGCCGATCTCGCCGACCGCGACCGGCTCATGGGTCGCCGGGTCGACGACCTGCGTACGGGAGTTGACCCGGACCCGGAACCGGCTGCCCGCACCCGAGTCGTCGGTCGCCGTGCCGTTGAACCCTGATTCGGAGGACCCGAAGTTGTTCAACAGCATGGCGTTCGGCAGGAGTTCGCTGAACTGGCGGCGCACGGTCTCGGAGAGGATCGCGCCCGAGGAGGAGACGCTGAACAGCGCGGAGCAGTCGGTGCCCTTCATCGGTCCGGCGAGGGCGTCGATCAGCGGCCGCAGCATCGCGTCGCCGACCAGGGACATGCTGGTCACCTTCTCCTTCTCGATCGTCCTCAGCACCTCCTCGGCCACGAACTTGCGGTGGATCACGACGCGTTGCCCGAAGTTGAAGCCGATGAAGGAGGTCAGGGTGGACGTGCCATGCATCAGCGGGGGAGTGGGGAAGAAGGTGATCCCGGTGCCGCCCGCCGCGACCCGTTCGGCCAGTTCCTCCGGCCGCCGGACCGGCTCACCGGTCGGTGCGCCACCGCCGAGTCCGGCGAAGAACAGGTCCTCCTGGCGCCACATCACACCCTTGGGCATGCCGGTGGTGCCGCCGGTGTAGATGATGAACTGGTCGTCCGCCGAACGCGCCGGGAATCCGCGCCCGGACGACCCCGCGGCCTCGGCCTCCGTGAACGCGAGCGCCTTGAGCTCCGACGCGGCCTCGCCCACCCGCACCAGGTGCCGCAGCCTCGGTGCCCGGGGCAGCGCCGCGGCCACCCGGTCCTCGAACTCCGCGTCGAAGACCAGCGCGACCAGGTCGGCGTCCCGGTAGAGGTAGACCAACTCCTCCTCGACGTAGCGGTAGTTCACATTGACGGGTACGACCCGTGCCTTGAGGCAGCCGAGCACCGTCTGGAGGTACTCCACCCCGTTGTAGAGGTGCAGCCCGAGATGCTCGCCCGGGCGGATCCCGCTGTCGATCAGATGGTGGCCGATGCGGTTGGCGGCGGCGTCCAGCTCCGCGTAGGTGAGCCGGCGCTGCGCACCCGTGCCCGGATGGTCGATGTACACGAGTGCCTCGCGGTCCGCGGCCACGTCGACGACCGACTCGAACAGATCGGCAAGGTTGTACTCCACCGCTCCTCCTGACCCCGGCAACCGTGACGAAGAAAGGCGTACCTGTCGGTTCGCGGTCATCAGAGCAAAGGGCGCGGCAAGTGGGAAGGGTTCGCGCGAAGAAATCTGACTGACTGTCAGAAAACCCTTGAAGTGCCCTCCGCCCTACTGCAACCTGTTCTCGTTCCGGCAGAGGGGAGAGGTCCATGGGTGGTACGGAACACCTCACCGTGCGGCGCGAGGGCGCCACGCTGGTGCTCACGCTCAACAGGCCCGAGGCGAAGAACGCCCTGTCGATCTCCATGCTCGTCGGCCTGTACGACGGCTGGATCGCGGCGGACGAGGACGACGAGGTCCGCTCCATCGTGCTCACCGGGGCCGGGGGTGCCTTCTGCGCCGGGATGGACCTCAAGGCGCTGGCCGGGCAGGGCATGGCGGGCGAGCACCTCCGTGACCGGCTGAAGGCCGACCCGGATCTGCACTGGAAGGCGATGCTCCGTCATCATCGCCCGCGCAAACCGGTGATCGCCGCCGTCGAGGGGTACTGCGTCGCGGGCGGCACCGAGATCCTCCAGGGCACCGACATCCGGGTCGCGGGCGAGTCCGCGACCTTCGGTCTGTTCGAGGTCCGGCGGGGGCTCTTCCCGATCGGTGGCTCCACCGTCCGGCTGCAGCGCCAGATCCCGCGCACCCACGCGCTGGAGATGCTGCTGACCGGACGGCGGTACACGGCCCGGGAGGCCGCCGATATCGGACTCGTCGGCCATGTCGTTCCCGACGGCGGTGCGCTCGACAAGGCACTGGAGATCGCCGAGCAGGTCAACGCGTGCGGGCCGCTTGCCGTGGAGGCGGTCAAAGCGTCCGTGTACGAGACGGCGGAGATGACGGAGGCCGACGGGCTGGTGGCGGAGCTCGAGCGCGGCTGGCCGATCTTCGACACGGCCGATGCGAAGGAAGGGGCGCGTGCGTTCGCGGAGAAGCGGGCGCCTGATTACAAGCGTGCGTGAGTTGCCGTCGTAGGTGCGTCGCGGTCCGCGGGCCGTGTGTGGCTGGTCGCGCAGTTCGTCGCGCCCCTGAAGGGGCGCCGCAACACCGATCCGGTGAAAAAGGAGCCCCCATGCCCGAAGTGCTCAAAGCTCCCCTCGTCGTCGAGTTCCCGTTCACCCGCTCTCTCGGTCCCGTTCAGAGTGCCTTTCTCACCGGGCTGCGTGAGCGTGTCGTCCTCGGGGTGAGGACCGGCGACGGACGCACGCTCGTGCCACCCGTCGAGTACGACCCCGTCACCGCCGAGGAGATCCGCGACCTCGTCCACGTGGGCGCCACCGGCACCGTCACCACCTGGGCCTGGAACCACGAACCCCGTCGCGGGCAACCGCTGGGCACGCCCTTCGCCTGGGTCCTGGTCCGGCTCGACGGGGCCGACACCGCCCTGCTGCACGCCCTCGACGTGCCGGGGCCGGACGCCGTGCACACGGGCATGCGGGTCAGGATCCGCTGGGCCGAGGAGCGCTCCGGCGCCATCACCGACATCGCCTGCTTCGAGCCGTACGACGGCGGGGAGGCCACCGGCACCGTCCACGCGGGGGAGTTCGAGGAGCCGGTCACGGGCATCGTCGCCCACGCCCGCCTCGACTACACCTACTCGCCCGGCCGCGCCCAGACCGCCTACATCGACGCCCTCTCGTCGCGGCGGACCGTGGGGGAGCGCTGCCCCTCCTGCCGGAAGGTGTACGTCCCGCCGAGGGGCGCGTGCCCCACCTGCGGGGTGGCCACGTCGGAACAGGTCGAAGTGGGCCCCGGGGGCACGGTCACCACCTTCTGCATCGTCAACATCAAGGCGAAGAACCTCGACATCGAAGTGCCGTACGTCTACGCGCACATCGCCCTGGACGGCGCCGGCCTCGCCCTGCACGGCCGGATCGGCGGCATCCCCTACGACCAGGTGCGGATGGGCCTCAGGGTGGAGCCGGTGTGGACCGAGGGGGCCCGCTATCCCGACCACTACCGGCCCACCGGCGAACCCGACGCGGACTACGACACGTACAAGGAGCTGCTGTGACGCGTGACATAGCGCTGGTCGCCTTCGCGCAGACCGATCACCGGCGCACCAGCGAGGAGCTCTCCGAGGTGGAGATGCTCATGCCGGTGCTGCACGACGTCCTCGCACAGACCGGCCTGAAGACCGCCGACATCGGCTTCACCTGCTCCGGGTCGAGCGACTACCTGGCCGGCCGCGCCTTCTCCTTCACCCTGGCCCTGGACGGTGTGGGGGCCTGGCCGCCGATCTCCGAGTCCCACGTCGAGATGGACGGCGCCTGGGCCCTGTACGAGGAGCAGGCCCCACAGCCCGGCGCGGAGCAGGATGCGCAGGCTGTCGCGGGCCGAGATCCACAGTTCGCGCCAGAACGGCAGCCCGGACCCGGG
>NZ_JBEYFC010000422.1:0-7895 GCF_040634175.1 Streptomyces sp. NPDC007162 | reverse complement strand
GCACCGGCGCCGCGGGCATCGCCGTATCCGTTCCCTAGGCCTCTCGGAGCCTTCCGGCGGCCACGGCCGGCACCACGGGATTGACCATCACTCCCGAACCGTGCTCACCGGCCGCGACGTGCCGGCGCCTGCCCGGTGCGTGCCACAGACCCGTCACGTGCACGTGCAGGTGCGCCTGGGGCCAGTGCCCGCGGGTGGGCCGCTGGTGGATCCACATCATCGACGGCATGGTGCCGCCCACCACCCGGTCGAGCCGGCGCAGCGCCTCGCCGAGCGTCCAGGCCATCTCGTCGCGGGACTGCGACGACAGCGACGGGAGGTCCGGCACATGCGCGCGGGGGGCCAGGCGGAGTTCGTACGGCCATCCCGCCGCCCGGGGCACCCAGGCCCGCCAGCCCCGGGTGCCCAGCACGACCAGGTCGTCCGCGACGCTCTCCGCGCACAACGCGCAGGTGCCGGAGCGCAGTTCGCGCATCGGGGCGTCGGGCGGCTCGGGGAACGCGAAGATCTGGCCGTGCGGATGGTCCACGGACGCCCCCGCCTCGCCGCCGCGGTTCTCGAAGACGAGGACGTAACCGGTGTCCGCCCTGCGGCCGAGCTCCCCGGTGCGCTCGGCCCACAGGTCGACCACCTTGCGCACCTCCTCCTGGCTCAGCCGGGCCAGGGAACCGGTGTGCCGCGGCGTGTACAGCACGACCTCGCTGGCTCCGGGCAGCGCGGGCCAGCGGTTGGGGAAGGCCTTGACGTCGTACGGATCCGGGGCCTCGGTGCCTCCGGGACAGAACGGGCACGGTCCGGTCCGCGTCTGCGGCCTGTCCTGCCGGTGCCCGGCGATCAGGACCTGCTGGCCGGTGAGCGGGTCACGGAGCACGCCGTCGCCGCCGCCTGCCCCGGTACGGCGGTCCGCGGTCCGCTGCACGTCGGTCACCGCGCCCCTCCCGTCCGGAGCGGGCCGCTCACCGCACCGGCCCGATCCGGCGCGGGCCGTACCCAGGTGAGTCCCCGGCGGGCCGTCTCCAGGAGGCCGGCCGCATGGGCGTGCAGGCCGGTGCCGGGTTCGGGCGCGGGCAGCACCTCGATGGACAGCGGTCCGCGGTAGCCGGCCCGGTGGACGGCGGTCAGCAGGTCCGCCGTGGGCTGCTTGCCGCGGAAGGGCGCGGTGCGCGGACCGCTGTCCGCCGACCGGGGCGTCCCGTCCGGGACCCCGCTGACGTGCACCCAGCCGATCGCGTCCGACGGCAGCGCGTCCAGCCACTCGGTCCCGAGTCCCGCCCGGTAGAGGTGGAAGGTGTCCACCAGCAGCTGTGGCCGGTGGCCGGTGGCACGCCGAGCGGTCCGCAGGATCTCCGCCGCGGCGGCGAGATGATCGGTGTCGTTGAGCTCCAGGCACATCCGCAGTCCGTGGCGTGCCGCCTGTGCGGCGAGCCGCCCGGCCCGGTCGGCGAGCCGGTCGCGGGTGAGCACGGCCATGTCCGGGCGCCGCCCGTTGAAGAAGGCGGAGACGCGGGTGCCGCCCGCCTCGGCGACGAGCGCGAACACCCGGGGGATCTCCCGGAGCCGCTGCTCGAACACCTCGTCGGGAACACTGCCGTTGTACGGTGCCGGCCACGGGCAGGAGAAGATGTCGGCGCGTATTCCGTGACGCGCGCACAGCTCGGTGAGCCGCTTCGGTCCGAGCGCGGCCAGTTCGGCCACGGGGACCTCGACCGCGTCGTAGCCGGTTGCCGCGGCCACCGCCACGTACTCGGCGAACGGCACGTGGAATCCGAGGGTGCCGGGATCGAGGGCCCAGCCGTCGAAGGCGGCGGCCGGCGTCATCGCCGGGTGCCCGCGGGTCGAGCCGAGGCCGTGAACGCCCGCGCCGCGGGCAGGGCCCGGGCCAGGGCGCGCGCGATGTCGGCGGCGTCGTCCGGTGTGATGCCCTCGTTCCAGTTCATCACGTAGCTCTCTTTCAGGAAGCGCTCCGCGTGGGGACAGTCGCCCCGGCGGTAGACGGGCGGTTCCGGGTGCAGGGACCAGGGCAGACCGTGGCGTCCCTCCTCGCCACGGCGCTGGAGGGCGGCGCTCAGATAGAGCGGCGAGGTGCCGATGTAGCCGGGGCTGAACGGCACACCGTCGGCCCGCAGCGACTTCTCCACGGCCGCGGCCAGTTCCGGCTCGTCGGCGAGTTCGGGCCAGCGCACGCACAGCGCCCACCAGCTCGCCCGCTCTCCCGGGCGCTCGGCGGCGATCGTCGGCCCGGGTCCGTCCCGCAGCGCCTCGACGACCACGGCGTACGACCGCCGCCGCCGGGCGATGATCTCGGTCGCCCGGCGGAGCTGGCAGAGGGCCACTGCCGCGGACAGCTCCGGCATGCGGTAGTTCAGGCCCACCACCGGATAGGCCCGGTCGCCCTGCCGGCCTCTGAGCCACCCCTTGTTCTGGATGAGTTCGGCACGCTCGTGGAACCGGTCCTCGGCCACGACGATCCCGCCCTCCCCGCAGCTGACCACCTTGGACTGCTGAAGGCTGAAGCAGCTGAGGTGGCCGTGCGTCCCCGCGTAGCCCTCGCGGTCGAAGCTGAAGTGCGCCTGGGACGCGTCCTCGACCAGAAAGACCCGGTGCGCGTCGGCGAGTTCACGCAGTGCCGCGGTGTCGGCGCAGCGGCCGAACAGGTGCACGGGGAGGATCGCGCCGGTGCGCGCGGTCATCGCCGCCGCCACCGTCTCGCAGGTCAGCATCCCGGTCTCCGGGGACACGTCCGCGAAGACGGGCACCAGGTCGGCCTGGAGGATCGCGATGATCGTGCCCATGTCGGTGATCGGGGTGGTGACCACCTCGGATCCCGGTGCGAGGTCCAGCGCGGCGAGGGCCACGTGCAGCGCGGCGGTCCCGGACGACACGGCGAGCGCGTGCGGCACGCCCAGGCGTTCGGCCCAGGCGCGTTCGAGGTCGTCGACGGCGGTGCCGCCCCACCGGGTAAGGGTCCCGCGGCGGAGCACGGCGCGCACGGCGTCCTCCTCCTCCGGGCCGAAGATCCTTCCGGAACCGTCGTAGGCCACCGGCAGCGGGGTGGTGCGTACGGGTTCCCCGCCCAGGAGAGCGGGGACGTCCGCGGTGCGCAGCAGTTCGCCGTTCAACGCGCCGCCTCCGTCCGTGACTCCAGGCGTACGGACTCGCCGGTGCGGGAGGACTCGTACACCGCGTCGAGGGTGCGCAGGACGTCGACGTGCCGCAGGGCGGCGAGTTCGCTCTCCCGGCCCTCGGCCAGGGACGCCAGGAACTCGGCCATGGGACCGGCGAAGGCGTCCGGGAACCACGACGTGGCCGTGGTGAAGGTCTCCTCGCCGGTGTCCGTCGTCACCCGCAGTTCCGTCGGTGTGGCGACCAGGGTGCCACCGGGTCCGGACACGACGATCTGCTCGGCGTCCGGGTGGTAGTGCCAGACGCCGTCGTCGCGGCAGGCCCAGTCCTCCAGCAGGTTCGCCACGGCACCCGACGCGAATCGCAGCACGATGACCGCCACGTTGTCGCCGTCGACGCCGAGCCCCCCGACGTTGCGGACCACCGAGTACACCGAGCTGACCGGCCCGAACGCCCAGTGCAGCAGATCGACGTGGTGAACGGCCATCTCGTAGGCGATCAGCCGGGGGAGACGGCTGCGCCACTGGTCGCCCTCCTTGCGGTTGAGGCCCCGGTTGACGAAGGAGACGAGGGGGTCGGGGCCCACCAGGCCGCGCGCGAGCAGCTCGCGCGCCTTGCGGAAGGTCGGCACCCAGCGGCCGTTGAGGTTGACCGCCATCGGGACGCCCAGGTCCGCGGCGCGTTCGGCGAGGTCCCGCGCGGCACCGCTGTCCTGGGCCAGCGGCTTCTGCACCAGCAGAGGTGGACAGGCCGACCCGCAGATGTCGAGCAGCTCGGTCAGGAAGGCGTGATGGAGAGGCGAGGGCAGCGCGACGTCCAGGACGTCCAGCCCGAGGGAGGGCAGTGCCGCTGCGAACTGCCGGGCGGAGGTGAAGACCCGGGGGCGGGGCACGTCCCCCATCGCGTCCAGGGCCCGGTCGATGGAGAACGGGTCGTTGTCGAAGAGGACGGCCGGGGTCAGACCGAGCTGCAGATAGGCGGGGATATGGGCAAAACTCGCGATACCGCCCGCCCCCGCAATTCCGATCCGGGTGCCTGCGGCCGGCCTTGCGTAGATCGGAGTCTCGTCCAGGGACTGGACGCGATGTCCGGTCCGCGAGGGCATGGACAAATTTCCTCCCGTAAAGGAAGCAGTTTGTGACTGGATTTGCCGACCGCATTGCAGTCGCGCTCCCATGAGTCCGCGTGGCACTGGCGGGCGGCAGAGGTCGACTCTTGATTGTGACTGATGACTGTGACAGCCTGTCAAGGTCCGATTGGGTGCACAGTCACGACGCGCTGTTGTGAGGATGTCTCACGCGAGGGGAACCGGAATGCCGACCGATCAGGCCGACGGAGGAAACCGCCAGCTGGAGAGCTACCTGGGGGAACTGGCGCGGGCCCTCGCCCTGCTGGACCGGTCGGCCGTGACCCGGTACGCCGAACAGCTGGGCCTGGCGCGGGCGGAGGGCCGTCAGGTCTTCCTCCTCGGCAACGGCGGGAGCTCCGCGACGGCCAGCCACCACGTCACCGACCTGCTGAAGACCAGCGCCGTGCCGGGCTGCGCGCCGCTGCGGGCGTACTGCCTCAGTGACAGCACCCCCCTCGCCACCGCCATCGCCAACGACATCGCCTACGAGGAGGTGTTCGCCTACCAGCTGGCCGCCTATGCCCGGCCCGGGGACCTCGTCGTCGCACTGAGCTGCTCGGGGACCAGCCCGAACGTCGTGCGCGCGGGGGAGACGGCCAGACGCAACGGCCAGCGGCTCGTGGCCCTGACCGGTGACACGGCCGCCGGTGTGGCTCCGCTGGCGGACCTGCACATCCGGGTGGCCAGCGGCAACCACGGTGTCATCGAGGACGTCCACATGACGGTCTGCCATGCGGCGTCGCAGCTGCTGCGGGCGGATCTGGAGCGGCAGCGGGCGGTCTCGGAGCGGCAGTCCGTACGGCCCGCCCGGGACGCCTCCCCGCGTCGTGAGGACGGCTCGCCCCCGCAGACCTCGCCGGTCAACGTGCCGGAGCCGGCGTGACCGTGGCCGCCGAGGGGACGCGGCCCGTGGTCTTCCTCGACCGGGACGGGACCCTGATCCGCGATGTGCCCCACCTCGGCGACCCCCGGCGGGTGGAGCTGCTGCCCGGCGCCGGCCAGGCCCTGCGCCGGCTCACCGCCGCCGGTTTCGTCACCGTACTGGTGACCAACCAGTCCGCCATCGGCCGCGGGCTGATCGACGAGACCGCCTACCGTGCGGTCGACGCGGCCCTGAACAGGCTGCTCGCCGACGAGGGCTGCCGTCTGGACGCCTCCTACTTCTGCCCGGAGGTTCCGCGGGGCGCCGACCGGACCGTGATCGAGCATCCGGACCGGAAACCGGGCCCCGGGATGCTGCTGCGGGCGGCGGCGGACCTGGGCCTGGACCTCGGGGCCGGCTGGATGGTGGGCGACATGGTGAGCGACGTGCTCGCTGGTCTGCACGCCGGCTGCCGAGGCGCCGTGCTGGTCGGGGCCGCACCGGTCGGCGCACTGCCCGCCGTGCCCGCCGGCTTCGTGCGCACCGCACCCGACGTGGCCGCCGCGGCGGACCTCGTGCTCGCCTCCCTCCGTACCGAAGCCCCCGCGCCGCAGGCCCGTCCCGGCGATGTCCGCACATCCGAAAGGAGCAGACCATGACCCACCCCATGTTCGACGACTACTCGGTGACCGATCCCAACACCGCCATGCACGGCATGACCGAGACCGTCTCCGCCTACGAGCCGACGATGAAGGCACTGTTCGTCAACACCTACGACGAGGTGCGGGTCCTGCTGCGCGAGCGCTCCCTGCAGAACGCCAAGATCAGTGATCCGCTCATGCAGATGCTCCCTCCGGAGCAGTACGAACTGCACCGGCCCATCAAGGAGTTCCTCGCCCTGTGGCCCCTGTTCTCGCACGGCGACCACCACGCCGATCTCAAGGAGGGGCTGCGTCCGGCGTTCACCAACGCGGCCCTCGAACCGGTCCTGGACTCGGCGCGGACGCGCTGCGCGGAACTCGTCGAGGAGGCCCGTGCCGCCGGGGCCGTGGAATGGGTCGGCGGCTTCGCGTACCCCTTCGCCCGGCATCTGATCGCCGCCCTCTTCGGGGTTCCCGAGCCCCGGCTGCGGCCCGCCGTCGCGGCGGCCGAAGGGATCGTGCAGTACATGGCGAAGCCGCTGTCGCTGACCGACGACGACCTGGCCCTGACCACGCGCAAGGCGCTGGACGCCCTCCGCTCGGAGATCCACGGCACCGTACTGGCCACCGGCCGGGGTCCGGCGGCAGAGGCGCTGCGCGCCATCGAGGCGTCGCCCGACCTCGGGCCCGAATCCGCGGTGGCCGCCGCCGCCCAGATCCTGACCGGTTCCCTGGACCCGCTCGCCTCACTGCTCACCGACGCCGTCCGGCACTGGAGCCGTGCCGAGGAACAGCGGGACCATGACGCCGACGCGCTCACCGAGGAGACCCTGCGGCTGGGCTGCCCCTTCCGCTTCGTGCAGCGGCACGTCAGCGCCCCGCTCACCGTGGACGGCCACGAACTGCGCCGCGGCGACCGCATCCTGCTCGGACTGGGGCCCGGGAACCTCGACCCGCGGCAGTTCTCCGACCCGCTGGCCTTCCGCCCCGGTGACGACCGGCTCGCCCACCTGTCCTTCGGGTTCGGGCCGCACTACTGCCCCGGGGCCGCGCTCGCCCGGGGCAGCATCACGGCACTCTTCGACGAGCTGCGGCGGACCGGTGCGGTGGTGCGCACCGACGAGACGGAACTGCGCCGCTCGCCCTATCTGTCGGTGGGCAAGGTCCTCGCCCTGCCGGTCACCTTCCGCTGAACCGCCGGGTCCGGTCAGCTCCGGTGGGAGTCCGTGGCCGGGGTGTCGCCCGGCGGCTCGTGGCCCTCGCGTCCGGCCGCCGGCGCCGCCGCCGCGGTCATGGCCCGCCGGGTGAGGGCCGGCGGGCGAGACGCCGGCGGAAGCTGGGCGAGCCGGGTGCGGCGGGCATGCCGGACGAGGTCCTCGGGCGAGAGCGCGTCGAGGCGTGCCCGCACGTGTTCCAGCATGCCCTTCGCGCAGGCCAGGACCGCGTCGTCGGTCAGCGGCCGGGTCTCCACGGTCATCTTCTCCCCGGCGATCTTGTGGAGGCTGCGGAACAGGTCGCCCATGTGGACCTCCCGGACGGTCAGCGACAGATGGGCGGACAGCCCGCTGTCGCCGGTGGCCCGGTGGGCGAAGCCGCGGGGAATGTACAGCACCTCGCCGGCCCTGAGCGTGGCCTGCATGACCTCCGGCGGCGGGTCGTCGTCCACCCTGCCCTGCTGCCAGTTGCCGTCGGCCGGCCCCTCGTGCACGTGCCAGTGCTTGCTTCCCTCGGTCTGGACGACCAGCACGTCGGCGTCGTCGCGGTGGAGTGGCACCCCCTGGCGGCCGGCCGGGGTGACGAAGCAGAAGGCCTCCACGGGCAGGCCCAGTTCGCCGGCGAGCGCGGCCAGCAGCTCCCGGGTGGGCCCGTGCCACTGGTCGACGCGGCGCAGCAGCAGGGTCGCGCCCTGGTCCAGCAGCGCGGAGATCTTCCGCTCGTCGGCGAACCCGTCGTGCCGTTCGCTGTACATGGGCCGGGCGCAGAGGTAGTCCGAGGGGCTGAGCGTCAGGTCGGCGCGGGTCATCTCGACATAGGGCTCGCGCAGCAGCCCCGTGGCGAACGCGGCGTCGACGTCGGCGAGCGTGAACGGGCTCGGCGCCCCGCCGTCCGGCCGCCTCCGACGCGAAGGCGACCGAAAGCC